>NZ_JBEYVC010000102.1:0-36812 GCF_040643855.1 Streptomyces sp. NPDC047072
CCGTGGACGCCGGGCGCTGGGCCGCTGACCCGCACGTCCCGGAAACGCAAGAATCCCGCCGGATCCGAGAGGATCCGGCGGGATCTTTCTGTGGAGCTAAGGAGAATTGAACTCCTGACCTCCTGCATGCCATGCAGGCGCTCTACCAACTGAGCTATAGCCCCTTGCCTGGTGGTCCGCCGCCCGGTTTCCCCGGCGGCGACGCCAACATTACACGGTCCACCGGGCGGAACACCAAATCGTTTCCCCGCCGGACCCTAGGCCCGCCACGACGGCGTCCCCTACGCGGTGACGAACGAGTAGAACCGCTTCAACGTGCAGTGTTCCTCCAGGAGGCGGCCGTAGATCGGCTCGCCCTCCAGCTCGCGGTACGTCTCGATGGGGTCGCCTTTTATGATCAGCGCCCGCGCGCATTCCTCGCACCAGTACTGGTAGTCGGGATTGACCGGCTCCATGTCCCGCACGATCGGCGTCCCGCTGCCGCACCAGTCGCACTTTCGCCTGTGTGCACCCATCGATCAGCTCCAGCTGTGGCCGCAGGCCGTGCACACGTAGGAGATCCCCCCGTTGTCACCGAGCACTTGGGCGACGTGGAGAGAACCGCAGGAAGGGCAGATGAGGCGGACGATGATGTCCCCCGCCGACGCCGCTCCGAGGAGGTGGCCGCCCTCCTCGAGGATGCTCGCAGGCATCACTACTCCCTCCCGTCGGGCCGCGCCCCCTTCCGGCCGTTTGATTCTGCCACGGCCGGACCAATACGGTCAGCGACGCCTGAGTACCAGTCCGGACACGGCGCCTCCTGAGAGGTATACGCCTGTGGGCGCCAAGTCACTCAAGCACCAAGCAGAAGATCCCGCCTCCTGATGGAGACGGGATCCTGATCTTGTGGAGCTAAGGAGAATTGAACTCCTGACCTCCTGCATGCCATGCAGGCGCTCTACCAACTGAGCTATAGCCCCTTGCGTTCGTCCCGCCGGGCGGGGTGAACAAGAAGAACTCTAGCCTGCGACATGTCGGAAAGTGAAATCCGCTCAGTCGTCGTCGCCCAGCACCGGCTCGGGCAGCGTGCCCGCGTTGTGCTCCAGCAGGCGCCAGCCGCGGGCGCCCTCGCCGAGGACGGACCAGCAGCAGTTGGAGAGACCGCCGAGGCTCTCCCAATGGTGGGGCTCCAGGCCGAGGAGCCGGCCAATGGTGGTGCGGATCGTGCCGCCGTGGCTGACCACGACGAGCGTGCCGTCCTCGGGCAGCTTCTCGGCGTGCCGGAGCACGACGGGGGCGGCCCGGTCGGCGACCTCCGTCTCCAGCTCGCCGCCACCGCGGCGCACCGGCTCACCGCGCTTCCACGCAGCGTACTCCTCGCCGTGCCGCTCGATGATCTCCTCGTGCGTCAGCCCCTGCCAGACGCCCGCGTAGGTCTCGCGCAGGCCCTCGTCGTGGCTGACCTCCAGGCCGGTGAGCGCGGCGAGCTCGGCCGCGGTGTTCGCGGCCCGCTGGAGGTCGGAGGCGACGATCGCGTCGGGCTGCAGGGAGACCAGCAGCCGGGCGGCGCGGCGGGCCTGGCCGAAGCCGGTCTCGGTGAGCTCGACGTCGGTCGTGCCCTGGAAGCGGCGCTCCACGTTCCAGGAGGTCTGGCCGTGCCGCCACAGGATGACGCGGCGGCCGCGGCCCTGCCGGTCGGCGGGAGCGGTCATCGGGGCTCCCCGAACCCGTCGGCGTCCTCGTCGGCGTGGAGCTTGGCGTGCTCCTCGGCCTTGCCGCGGGTCGCCTTGGCGTCGGCGGGCAGCTCCAGTTCGGGGCAGTCCTTCCACAGCCGCTCCAGGGCGTAGAAGACCCGCTCCTCGCTGTGCTGGACGTGCACGACGATGTCGACGTAGTCGAGCAGGATCCAGCGGGCCTCGCGGTCGCCCTCGCGGCGCACCGGCTTGGCGCCGAGCTCCTTCGAGAGCCGCTCCTCGATCTCGTCGACGATCGACTTGACCTGGCGGTCGTTGGGCGCGGAGGCGAGCAGGAAGGCGTCCGTGATCGACAGGACGTCGCTGACGTCGTAGGCGATGACGTCGTGGGCGAGCTTGTCGGCGGCCGCCTGGGCGGCGGTGTGGATGAGTTCGAGAGAGCGGTCGGTCGCGGTCACTACGAGGCTTTCGGTCGGCGGTCAGAAGACCTCAAGGGTCTCACGGACCGCCGACCGCACCCCACGCGATTGCCGGGACGCCCGGGAAGCTCAGGAAGAGGACGGCTTGTAGTCCTGGCCGAGGATCACCGCGACGTCCGCGCTCGCGGAGACCGTGCCCTTGGTGACCGCGCTCGTGGACAGGCCGAGGGTCTTGGCGACCTCGGTGGCGTTCTCCTTGTCGGCGGCCTCGGCGTAGAGGACCTTGGTGGCCGTCTGCGTGCCCGCGGGCGTGCCGCCGTCCAGGAAGGTGAAGCCGCCGTTGAGGAGGACCACGCGGGCCTTCTCGGTGTTGTCCTTGGTGCCGCTGGCGTTCTGGACGGAGACGCTGACGGCGGCGTCCTTGTCGGGGCTCTTCGCCTTGCCGCCGAGGACGTCCTTGACGACGCTCGCGCTGGCCTCCGCGCTCAGGGTGCCGTCCTGCCCGACGGGCAGCAGCGCGGTCTTGTAGTCGCCGCTCTTGGCGAGGTCGGCGAGCTTGGCGAGGAAGGTACCGAGGTCCTTGTCGGTCAGGGACGGGTCGAGGATCTGCGCCAGGGTCTGGACGGTGGTGGTCGCGGCGCCCGCGTCGGAGGACATCTTGCGCAGCACGCCCTGCATGACCTGGCCGAACCGCTCCAGCTGGGCGTTCTGGGCCTCGCCGGAGGCGCGGTAGGTGGCGTAGGCGACGGCCGTCTTGCCGCTGAGGGTCTGGTCCTTGCCCTTGGCGACCAGGGGCGCGGTGCCCTTCTTCTTGGCGGTCGGGTCGGGCACCGAGACATTGGTGTCGACCTCGATGTTGCCGACCAGGTCGACCAGGTTCTGCAGATAGGGGGTGTCCAGCCGCCAGGTGCCCTCGATGTCGGTGCCGAGGACGGTGTCGAGGGCGTCGAGGGTCCCGGAGGAGCCGTCGTCGTCGACGGACTTGGCGAGGGTGGTCGTGGTGCCGTCGTCGGCGGTCAGGGCGAGGGAGTTGGGGATCAGGACGGTGGTGCCCTGCTTGGTGGTGGTGTTGTCGACGAGCAGGGCGGTGGAGGTGCCGCCGCCGGAGGTGTTGTGCAGGTGGACGACGATCACGTCGCGGTTCTGGGCGCTCGCCGCGATCGTGGTGCCCTTGGCGGTCTCCGAGCCCCCGACGCCGGGCAGCTTCCCGGCGTACCAGAGGTAGCCGACACCGCCGACCGCGACCAGGGCGAGGACGACTACCAGGGCGACGAGCCGGCTGCGGGCGCGGCGCTTGGCCTCCTCGCGGCGCTCGGTGCGGTTCTCGGTGAAGTTGAGCCAGTCGATGACGTCCTCGGAGTCGGCGTCGGGCTCCTCCACGAACGCGAACTGCGTGGTCTGGTACGGCCGTTCGTCCCCACCGGAACGCTCCGCGCCGGCGGGGCCGCCGTCCCGGCCCGTCCGCGGCCCCTCAGCCTGTCCGGGCTGGCCGCCCTGCTGCGGGATGTAGGCCGTCTGCTCGGTGACCCGGGGCTGCCGGCCGGAGGCCGCCGCGCGGCCGTAGGGGTCGTACGCCGTCCCGGCCCCGCCGCCCTGCTGGGCACCCTGGCCGTACGGGTCGTAGGACGGCTGGGCGGGCTGCTGCTGCCCGCCGGTGGCGTACGGGTCGTAGCCGTACCCCTGCTGGGCGTAGGGGTCGTACTGCTGCTGCGGGGCCCGCTGCGGCGGGACCTGCTGATATACGGGCCGGCCGTACTCGTCGTAGCCGACGATCTCGTACTGCTGCTCGCCGTGGTCGCCGCCGTGTCCCGCGTCGTATCGGTCGTTCACCGGTGCCCCTCTCGGCTCACTCGCCGCGGTACAGCTCGCGCTTGTCGATGTAGCGCACGACTCCGTCCGGCACCATGTACCAGATGGGGTCGCCCTTGGCGACTCTCGCGCGGCAGTCCGTGGAGGAGATGGCCAGCGCGGGCACCTCGACGAGCGAGACGCCGCCCTCGGGGAGGCCGTGGTCGGTCAGGGGATGACCGGGGCGGGTGCACCCGATGAAGTGCGCGAGGGAGAACAGCTCCTCGGAGTCCCGCCAGGTGAGGATCTGGCCGAGGGCGTCGGCGCCGGTGATGAAGTAGAGGTCCGCGTCCGGGTTGAGGGAGCGCAGGTCCCGCAGGGTGTCCACGGTGTAGGTCGCGCCGCCGCGGTCGATGTCGATGCGGCTGACCGAGAACTGCGGGTTCTCGGCGGTCGCGATGACCGTCATCAGATAGCGGTCCTCGGCGGCGGAGACCCGGCGGTGGGTCTTCTGCCACGGCTGGCCGGTCGGCACGAACACCACTTCGTCCAGGTGGAACTGCGCGGCGACCTCGCTGGCCGCCACCAGGTGCCCGTGGTGGATCGGGTCGAACGTCCCGCCCATGACGCCGAGACGGCGCTTGCCGGGGTTCGACGGGCCGTTGCCCGGGCCGGTAGGCATGTCCTGCTCTCCCATGCGTGCAGACCCTACCGGCCCGTCCTGAGGACGCCGTCCGGCGCAGGCCCGGAGTGCCCTGCTTTGGGCACTCGGTGCCTCAGCGGTCGCGGTTGAAACGAGTCGTGATCCACAGCAGGAGCAGCAGGATGATGAAGGCGGCGCCGCCGGTCACGAGCGGGTCGAGGCTTTCGTGGTTACCGCCGTGCTCCTCGCCCTCGGCAGCGAGGGTGACCAACTGGGCAGCGGTGCTGTGGAAGCTCATCTTCGGCAGGACCTATCCGGTGTGGGCGGGATAAAGATGTCGGCTCATGGTAAGCGGGGGCCGGCAGGGCGATCACGCCGACTCCACCGTTGGAACCTTCGCCCGCCGTCATTCGTCCTTCCGTTTGTACCCCCGCAGCAGGAACCACGCTGTCAGCGCACAACCCAGCATCATCACGACCAGCACGATCCGCAGCAGATTGCCGGGCCCCTGCCGTTCGGCGGCGCTCGCGGCCTCGGTGAGCCAGTCGGCCCGGATGTGCTGCATGACGTGGACTCCTTCGCTGTACTGCCCGTCCACGCTATCTCCGCCTAGGCTGGGCTCTGCTTCGGGGGCGCAAAGGACCGCACAAGGGTCCGCAAAGGATCACAGCGGTCGAAGAGGCACAGCCAAGACGCGCATGGGGGAAGACATGTCCGACGACGGCCATCAGAACAACGGACACGAGAACGTGCCCAGCAGGCAGCGCAAGCGTTTCCCGGGAATCTCCTCCCGTGCGTACGAACACCCCGCCGACCGCTCCGCCCTGGTGGCACTGCGCAAACTGAGCGGTTTCGACACGGTGTTCAAGGCGCTCAGCGGCCTGCTGCCCGAGCGCAGCCTGAGGCTGCTGTTCCTGTCCGACTCGGTGCGCGTGTCCGACCAGCAGTTCTCGTACCTCAACGACATGCTGCGGGACGCCTGTTACATCCTGGACCTGGAGAAGGTCCCGCCGATGTACGTCAACCAGGACCCGCAGCCCAACGCGATGTGCATCGGCCTGGACGAGCCGATCATCGTCGTCACCACGGGCCTGGTCGACCTGCTCGACGAGGAGGAGATGCGGGCGGTCGTCGGCCACGAGGTGGGCCACGCCCTCTCCGGCCACTCGGTGTACCGGACCATCCTGCTGTTCCTGACCAGCCTGGCCCTCCGGGTGGCGTGGATCCCGCTGGGCAACCTCGCGATCATGGCGATCGTGACGGCGCTGCGCGAGTGGTTCCGCAAGTCGGAGCTGTCGGCGGACCGCGCGGGCCTCCTGGTCGGCCAGGACATCAAGGCCTCCATGCGCGGCCTGATGAAGCTGGCGGGCGGCCACAACCTCCACGAGATGAACGTGGACGCGTTCCTGAAGCAGGCCGAGGAGTACGAGGCCGGCGGCGACCTGCGCGACTCCGTCTTGAAGATCCTGAACGTCCTGCCGCGCAGCCACCCCTTCACCACGGTCCGCGCGGCCGAGCTGAAGAAGTGGTCCGAGTCCCGCGACTACCAGCGGATCATGGACGGCCACTACCCGCGCCGCGACGACGACAAGAACACGTCGGTCTCCGACAGCTTCAAGGAGTCCGCCTCCCACTACACGGACCACGTCAAGAACTCCAAGGACCCCTTGATGAAGCTGGTCAGCGACATCGCGGGAGGGGCGGGCGACCTGGGCAGCCGGGTACGCAGGGGCTTCGGAGGTTCGTCGAACTCGACACCCTCGCAGGAGAACCAGGGGCACGAGGAGGACTAGGCCGGTTCAGACCTTCGGCTGCGCACTGGTCGCCAAAGACCCGCACAGCGCCGTCGCGCTCCCCGTCGCGTACGGATCCGTCCCCGCCGGTCCGCCCGCCCGCGCCGTCTCCCCGGCCAGCAGCGGATGCAACCGCCCGACGGAGTCCTCCGCGCAGGACAGCGGCCCGGCCTGGACGTACGACACGACCAGCTGGGCCGTGTGCAGCCGCAGATCCTCCCGGTCGAACCGGAAGTGCAGCTCCCGCCGCACGGTGAACAGCGAGACCTCGCCGCCGGAACCGCCGGAACCGCCGGAGGCGGCCCGCAGCGCGTACACGAACGTGTGGTCCGCAGTCACCTCCAGCGTGGCGGAGTCCGTCTCGGCCGCCTGGAGACTCCCCTGCACCCGGATCTTCCCGTCGGCCAGCACGACCTCCGCCGGGTCGAAGCGAACCAGCCATCCGGTCGGCGCGTGCCGCCCGTCCGCGGCCGGGTGCGCGAAGCTCTGGTCGAACTGGTCGAGCTGGTCGGTGTCCAGCAGCACCCGTACGGACCGGATCTCCCGCCCGGTGAGGACCTCCGGATAGAGCGAGGACCGCACGATGTAGTCCTTGGCCGTGGTCAGCGCGGCCACGACCTGGCTGTCGGAGAAGTGCGCGGTGCGCCGGGAGGCCGGCAGCGGGATGCCCTCGGCGCCGAAGCGGTACTGCGCGGCCGGACTGTGCTCGTACAGATACTCCGCGTCGGCGGCCCCCGGGACCTTGCCCTCGGGGGCGAGCGGGATCACCGTCATCCGCAGGGGCTCGACGGGCTGGCGGGCCGCGGGAGACGTGTAGGGGTTCCGTACGCCCATGTAGATCGCGGTGCCGAAGGCGATGGCGATCAGCAGGACCAGGATCAGCGCCTGCCGGGACAGCCCCCGGCGCATCGGCGGACGGCGGCGCACGGCGGGCGCGTGATCGCCCATCCGCTCCTGCGCGGAGTACTCCTGGAGCCGGGCAGCGCGGACGAACGACTCGTCGAAGACAACGGATCGGTACTCGTCCTCGCCGCCTGGGGGGCTGCCCTCGGGTGTCCCCTCAGGGGGGTCTCCTGGCCCGCCCATATCTTCAGAGTAGGTCTCGCGGCGCTCAGGTAAACGCCCGGCCGCACGACAACTTCTGACAGGTTCTCACCAGGACCGTCGGAGATCGGCCGCCGTGCGGTCAGGGGGTGCGCGGGACCGCGGAGACGGCCGGCTGGGAGTAGTCGGCGGACGCCGAGGGGCTCGCCGCGCTGCCCTGCTCCAGACCGGTCGAGGCGGGCGGCGGTACCTGCTCCCGGCTGCCCGAGGAGGCACCGCGGTAGACCGCCGTGAAGGCCAGCGCGACCATGCCGATGCCCATCACGAGGGCGAGCATCCAGGCGACCGGGCGATGCCAGCGGACCTGTTTGCCGTACGTCCCCGGAGCGCCGTAGCGGCCTTCGAGGATCTCGGTGTCGTCGAGCTCGTCGAGCTCGGGATCATGGCCGAAAGAGCCGTATCCCTCGTCGTAGCGCTCGCCTCTGCCGTGCGCCCTGCGGGCCTCGGCCTCGGAGGCCTCCGCTCTCGCCTGGGCGGCGGCCAGGAGGCGCTCGACGGCGGTCGGCTCGTGCACCACCGCCGCCCGTACGAAGGCCTCGTCGAAGACCACGGAGGCGAACTCTTCGTCCGACACCCCGCGGTCGTGGTCGTCGTCGGGCTCCCAGCCGTCAGGGAACGGCGTGCCCCCCACGTCCTCCGGCACGTATCCAGAGTAGACCGAGGGGGTCAATTTGGGCAGACGGTACGGAAATTCATAGGGCTCGCTCAGCGACGGACGTGCCCGTCGCCGGTGACGATGTACTTGGTGCTCGTCAGCTCCGGCAGGCCCATCGGGCCGCGCGCGTGCAGCTTCTGGGTGGAGATGCCGATCTCCGCGCCGAAGCCGAACTGGCCGCCGTCGGTGAAGCGGGTGGAGGCGTTGACCGCGACGGTCGTGGAGTCGACCAGCTGGGTGAAGCGGCGGGCGGCCTGCTGGGAGGTCGTCACGATGGCCTCGGTATGGCCCGAGGTCCACAGCCGGATGTGCTCGACGGCCTTGTCGAGGGAGTCCACCACGGCGGCGGCGATGTCGTACGACAGGTACTCGGTCTCCCAGTCCTCCAGCGTGGCCTCGACGAGGGTCGCCTTGGAGTCCTTGGCGTACGCCATGACCCGCTCGTCGGCGTGGACGGTGACGCCGGCCTCGGCGAGGGCGTCCAGGGCGCGCGGCAGGAACTCGGGGGCGATGTCCTGGTGGACGAGGAGGGTCTCGGCGGCGTTGCAGACGCTGGGCCGCTGGGCCTTGGAGTTGATCAGGATGTCGACGGCCATGTCGAGGTCGGCGTGGGCGTCGACGTAGACGTGGCAGTTGCCGGTGCCGGTCTCGATGACGGGGACCGTGGACTCGTTGACGACGGTCCGGATCAGCGAGGCGCCGCCGCGCGGGATGAGGACGTCGACGAGGCCCCGGGCGCGCATCAGCTCGCGCACGCTCTCGCGGCTCTCGCCGGGCACCAGCTGGACGGCGTCGGCGGGCAGCCCGGCGCCGCCCACGGCGTCCCGGAGCACCCGGACCAGGGCGGAGTTGGACTCGTAGGCGGAGGCGGAGCCGCGCAGCAGGACGGCGTTGCCGGACTTGAGGCACAGGGCGGCCGCGTCCACCGTCACGTTGGGGCGGGCCTCGTAGATGATGCCGACCACGCCGAGCGGGACGCGGACCTGGCGCAGGTCGATGCCGTTGGGCAGGGTCGAGCCGCGCACGACCTCGCCGACCGGGTCGGGCAGCGCCACGACGTCCCGGACGTCGGAGGCGATCGCGCGCACCCGCTCCGGGGTGAGCGTGAGCCGGTCGATGACCGTCTCGCTGGTGCCGGCCTCGCGGGCCTTGGCGATGTCCTTGGCGTTCGCCTCCACGACGTCGCTCGTCCGGACCTCCAGCGCGTCCGCGATGGCGAGCAGCGCGTCGTCCTTCTCGGCCCGCGGCAGCGGGGCGAGGTCGGCGGCGGCGGCCTTGGCCCGGTAGGCGGCCTGGGTGACCGGGGACATGGAGTCGTACGGCGAAAGCGTGGTCATACGGGAAGGGTAGTGCGCCGCGCGCGGCCGGGCGCCGCTCGTTCCACACCCCGAGACAAGCCCCGCAGGACCGGCAGAACCCACTCAGAACGGGTGTACGCCGACCGGTGACGCCGGCGGTGGTCCGTACCCCTCGGCCACCCGCTGGTGGTAGGTCTGGCGGTCGATGACCTCCAGGCCGACGATCTCCCAGGGCGGCAGCCCGGCGCTCTGCCGGTGCTCGCCCCACAGGCGCAGGGCGACGGCGGCCGCGTCGTGCAGGTCGCGGGCCTCCTCCCAGTACCGGATCTCGGCGTGGTCGTTGGCGTAGCGGCTGGTCAGCAGGAAGGGGTGGTCGTGGGCGAGCTGTTCCAGGGCCCGCCGGACCTCCTTGAGTGGGGCCTCGTCGCCGGAGACGCTGAGGGTGACGTGCCACAGCCTCGGCAGGTCCTCCGGGCGCTCGCCCTCGTACCGGTCACCGGCCGCGACACTGGTGAGCGCGCGCTCCTCGCCGGGCGCGCGTGCGGCGGAACCACCGCCGCCGTGGGACGCCGTCGCCCCGGGGCGCACTCGTCTCACGACGGCCTCCTTCATGCAGAGATCGACCCGGGGGTCGGCGGTGTGTGGTCCCGAGACAAAGTTGAGCAGGCCGCAAGGGCTTGTGGGGCGATTTTGCGGAACGTCCACCTCAGGGCGACCCTTTTCGCAGGGCGTTCACCCTGTTTTCGGGCACAGAGAGGCGTTTTCCCCTCTCAGGAGAACCCCCGTCACGGGTGCAGCAGCACCAGATCGTCCCGGTGGACGACCTCCCGCTCGTACGCCGGTCCCAGCTCCCGCGCCAGTTCGCGGGTCGAGCGGCCGATCAGCCGGGGGATCTCCTTGGCGTCGAAGTTGACGAGCCCGCGGGCCACCGCGCGCCCCTCGGTGTCCCGCAGCTCGACGGGGTCGCCCGCGGCGAACTCGCCCTCGACGGAGGCGATCCCGGCCGGCAGCAGCGACTTGCGGCGCTCGACCACGGCCTGCACGGCACCGTCGTCCAGCGTGAGGGAGCCCTGCGGGGTGGAGGCGTGCTGGAGCCACAGCAGCCGGTCGGCGGAGCGCTTGCCGGTGACGTGGAAGTAGGTCCCGGTGTCCCCGCCGGAGAGCGCGTCGGCCGCGTGCACCGCGCTGGTCAGGACCACGGGGATGCCGGCCGCGGCGGCGATCGAGGCCGCCTCGATCTTGGTGACCATGCCACCGGTGCCGACGCCGGCCTTCCCCGAGCTGCCGATCTCCACTCCGGCCAGATCCGCGGGCCCGCGCACCTCGGCTATCCGCGAGGTCCCGGGCTTGCCGGGGTCGCCGTCGTAGACGCCGTCGACGTCGGAGAGCAGCACGAGCAGGTCGGCGTGGACGAGGTGGGCCACCAGGGCCGCGAGCCGGTCGTTGTCGCCGAAGCGGATCTCGTCGGTGGCGACGGTGTCGTTCTCGTTGACGATCGGGAACGCGCCCATCGCGAGGAGCTTGTCGAGGGTGCGGGAGGCGTTGCGGTGGTGGGAGCGGCGGCTCATGTCGTCGGAGGTGAGCAGCACCTGGCCGACCCGGACGCCGTAGCGGGCGAAGGAGGCGGTGTAGCGGGCGACGAGCAGGCCCTGGCCGACGCTGGCGGCGGCCTGCTGGCGGGCCAGGTCCTTGGGACGGCGGCGCAGGCCCAGCGGGGCGAGGCCCGCGGCGATGGCGCCGGAGGAGACCAGGACGATCTCGCGCTCTCCCCCGCTGCGGCTCTTGGCGAGGACGTCGACGAGCGCGTCGACCCGGTCGGCGTCCAGTCCGCCGGAGGCGGTGGTCAGCGACGAGGAGCCCACCTTGACGACGATCCTGCGGGCCTCGCTCACGGCCTGCCTTGCCCCTGCCACGTGTGTGTCCTGTCCTTTTGAAGGCCCTCGCGCCACTTCGGGTACTCGCCCGCAATGTACGCGAAGGGGATGCGGCACCGCGCGTCCGTCCAGTCCCCGGACCGGGGATCCACTCCCTCCCCACCAGTAAACGGAAGGTGAATTAACCACTTCCGGAAGGTGTACAACCCTTTCTCGCCGACCCGCGTCGAACTGGCCATGATGATCCGCCGGTTCTGTTCCGTCCTGCGCGTTCCCGGGAAATCCGAACTCCTCCTGGTGTTCCTGTTCGGTGCCGGCTTCGTGGCGCTTCCGGTCCTCGCGCTGCTTCCGTCCCTGTGGGGATTCACGGCGGCGTGGGCCGTGACCTATCTGGCGGACGAGGTCCTGCACGAAAGGGCCCCCGGGTTCGTCCGGCGCCTCGCGGCACTGCAGCTCAGCCGCACGATGCGGTTCGCCGTGCGCTCGGTCATGCTGCTGGCCCTGGCCGACCGAATGGACGCGCCGGACGCTTTGCTGATCGTCGGTCTCGCGGTGTTCAGCGTGCATTTCCTGCTGGTCATGCTGTATTCGGCGGTGCATCACGCGATTCGCAGACGGCGAATACTGCCGGTGGTCGTACGGAATCTCGACATGAGCGGGCTGGAAATACCCGCGCGCCCGCCCGCGTACCTCTACCGGCGTTTCCTGCGCAAGCTGCTCCACCTCGACCTGCCCGCCCAGGCGGGACTCCTCGCGGCGCTCGCGACCGGGACGAACTACCCCGCCCACGTGGGCTACGCGCTGACGCTCGGGGCGACCGTGGCCGCCGTACTGGCGCTGCTGGTCCGCCTCCGCGCGGTCCGCCGGATGCCCGGCCGGGAGGCGGTGCTCGCCGGGGTCAACCGCCAACTGGCCGCGCACCGGCCCGAGGTGGCGCTGTACTTCAGCTTCGCCGCGGTCTCCCGGGACTTCATGTACCAGGTCAACATGTGGATCGAGACGCTGGAGCGGCTCGACCTGCGCCCGGTGATCGTGCTGCGCGAGCGGGCCTCCTTCCGCTTCCTCGGCCGCACCCGGCTCCCCGTGGTCTGCGTGCCCAAGGCCGACGACCTGGCCGAGCTGGACCTGTCCGCCGTGAAGGTCGTCCTCTACCCCGGCAACGCCGGCAAGAACGTCCACATGCTGCGGATCGCCGAGGCCAAGCACGTCTTCATCGGCCACGGCGACAGCGACAAGCTCGCCAGCAGCAACCGCGTCAGCAAGGTGTACGACGAGATCTGGGTGGCCGGAAAGGCCGGCCGGGACCGCTACCGGCGGGTGCGGCACGCCATCAGCGACGACGCGATCGTCGAGGTGGGCCGCCCGCAGCTGGCCCCGGTCCAACTGCACACCGACCGCGTCCCGGGTCCGGTCCCGGTCGTGCTCTACGCCCCCACCTGGGAGGGCTGGAGCGACGACGACTGCCACACCTCCCTGATCCCGATGGGCGTACCGCTGATCGGGAAGCTCCTCGCGGAGGGCGTCCGGGTCGTCTACAAACCGCATCCGCTCACCGGCAAGCGCTCCGCCGAGGCGGCCGCGGCGGACCGGACGATCCGGGAGCTGCTGCGCGCCGACGACGACAGGGCGACGGCGAGCGCGGGACCCCGGCTCCAGGAGATCCGGGCCCGTCTCGACGAGTTGTCCGGACGCCACGAGGGCGACGACGCCCAGCAGTTGAGCGAGGCACGGGTGCCGGACGGGGCGGGCGCGGCCGAGTGGCACGAGCTGCGCGCCGCATGGCACCGGCTCTTCTGGGAGAGCCGGTCCGGCGCCCGGCACCACGTCATCCTCGACCAACTCCCCACGCTGTACGAGTGCTTCAACCAGGCGGACATCCTGATCAGCGATGTCTCCTCCGTGGTCGCCGACTTCGTGGCGAGCCTCAAGCCGTACGTCCTGACCAACGCCCGGGACCTGTCCGACGAGGAGTTCCGGGCCGCGTACACCACCGCGGGCGGCGCCTATCTGCTGGACCGGGCCTGCGCCCAACTTCCGGAGATCCTGCGCTCGGTGCGCGAACCCCGCAACGACCCGATGGCCCCGGCCCGCCGCACCCTCAAGGAGTACGTGCTGGGCCCGGACCATCCGACGTCCATGGAGCGCTTCAACGCGGCGGTGAACACCCTGGCGGCCCAGGCCACCGCGCTCGACCCCGGTCTGACAACCGTCCCATAAGTCCCATAACCGCCGCCCGGGCCCGGGCGTTGTCCAAGCAGCCGCACTTCGAGCACTTGGAGCACCGCCATGCCCACGTTTCCCAGGAGAAGACCCCGCAGCCCCTCCCGCCGGCTCACCGGCAAGGCGCTCGTCGTCCTCGTCCTCGCCGCCGCGAGCGTCGGCCAGGCGATCGCCGCCCTGCGTCCGCACCTGCCGCTGCTGCTCGCCGCCACGGTCGCCTCCTACGCCGTGGAGGGCATCCTGCACCGGTGGCAGCGCGGCATGGTGAGCCTGTTCGCCAAGTCCCACGCGGACATCACCGTCCGGCACGTGCTGCGCGACCTGCTGCTGGTCGTGGGTCTGCTGCGGCTGACCGCGGAGGACCAGGAGACGGCGTACACCGTGCTCGTGGCCGGTCTGCTCGCCTTCTACGCCCTGCACTGCGCGATCCAGGCGCTCTCCGTCCTGGTCCGCCGCACCCGCACCCTCCCGGTGCTCACCCGCAACATCGACGCCTCCGCGCTCCGCCTGACCCCGGCCCCGCCCGCCCTGCTGCGCCGCCCGGGCCCCCGGCTCCTGGTGCACGGCCTGCCCGCGACCGCGGGCCTGCTCGCCACGGCCGCGACCGGCGAACCGAGGTGCGCGGCCCTGGGCATCGCCGTCTCCCTCGGGCTCGCCCTGAAGGGGTTGTACGACCTTCTCGTACGGCTGCTGCCGAGCCGTCGGCCCGCGGGCGAGCAGGAGGTGCTGGATTGGTTCGACGCATGGCTGGCCGAGTACCGCCCGACCGTCGGCCTGTACTTCTCCGGCGGGGCCGCCTCCGCCTACCAGGCGAACATGTGGCTGGAGCCGCTCGCGCAGCTCGGCGGCCGGCCGGTGGTGATCCTGCGGGAACGCTTCATGATGCAGAAGATCACCGCGACCGACGTGCCCGTCGTGTGCCTGCCGAAGGTCTCCACGCTGATGCGCCTGGAGCACTCCACGCTCCAGGTCCTCATCCACCCGTCGAACTCCGGCAAGACCTCCCAGGTGCTGCGCATCCCGACGATCAAGCACACCTTCGTCAACCACGGCGAGAGCGACAAGCTCTCCTCCTGCAACCCGTACGCGAAGGCGTACGACGAGGTGTGGGTGGCCGGTCCGGCGGCGCGCGAGCGGTACGCGGCGGCCGACGTCGGCGTCGAGGACAAGGACGTGGTGGAGATCGGCCGCCCGCAACTGGAGGCGGTACGGCCGTACGCGGGGCCGCCGGCCGGGCCGTACACGGACGTCCTGTACGCGCCGACCTGGGAGGGCTGGGACGGCAACCCCGGCAACACGTCGGTGATCGAGGCGGGCGAGAACATCGTGCGCGCGCTGCTGGCGGATCCGGGGGTACGGCTGCTGTACAAGCCGCATCCGCTGACCGGGTCGGTGGATCCGCGGGCGGGGGCGGCCGATCTGCGGATCCGTGAGCTGATCCGGGCCGCGAACCGGGGCGCGGGCAGGGGCGGCGATCGTGACGAACTCGCGCTGCGTACACGCGAGTTGGAGCGGCTCACCACGGCGTCCTTCCGGGCCGCCGCGGATCAGGTCGAGCGGATGAGGGTGCAGTCGACTCCGGAGCCGGGTCGGGCAGCTGCGGTGGCACGGGCTACCGAGGCTTGGGAGGAGGCGTACTGGGACTCACTTCCGGACGGCGAGCACCAGATCGTCACCGACGTGCGGCCCGCGCTGTACGCCTGCTTCAACCGGGCGGACCTGCTGATCAGCGATGTCTCCAGCGTGGTCAGCGACTTCCTGGCGAGCGGCAAGCCGTACGCGGTCGCGAACACGAGCGGCTTGCCGGAGGAGGAGTTCCGTACGGCGTTCCCCACGGCCGGTGCCGCGACGGTGCTGACGCCGGACGGGGCGGGGGTCCCGGCGCTGCTGGACGCCGTACGCCATCCGGAGAGGGACGAACTCGCGGGTGCGCGGGCCGAGTTGAAGCGGCGGCTGCTGGGGCCGGACGCTCCGTCCTCGCAGGAACGGTTCGACATGGCCGTTCAGGCGTTGTGCCTGGCCGCGTTGGAACATCGGGCCCGGGTCCATGTGGAGTTGCCCGGGCAGCGGAGGGAGACGGTGTCGGCGTCGGGGACGCTCACGCTGCTGGGCTAGTGCGACGCCAGAGGGCCTGGTCTTCGGGAAACATCCGAAGACCAGGCCCTCTGTTCACAGAGCCGTACTCAGCCCACGGCCTCCGCCGCTCCGGCCGCCGCCCGTGACTCCTGGCCGACGTTGCGCGCCTCGGCCTTGAGGGCGAGGTTCGCCACCGCGGTGTTGAACTGCTGGATGGAGGTCGGCTCGTCCGGACCGAGCAGGTACTGCTTGAGCTCCACCCGGTCCTCGGCCAGCGCGTCGGCCTTGGGGTCGCGGACCGCGTCCAGCAACTCGCCCAGCTCGGACGCCTTGTTGGACAGGATCGTGGCGGCCCGCACCGCGGTGTTCTGCCGCTTGAACTCCTCCTCGCCGAGCGCGGCGGAGTCCGTGACCGCGTACGGCTTGCCGCTCGCGATGAAGTCGGAGACCACGCTGGAGATGTCGGAGACCATCGCGTCGGAGACGTTGAAGCAGTCGTACAGCCGCGGCTCGGCGCCGGTGATCACCCGGTGCTCCCAGGCCGGGAAGGAACGCCAGTACACGTCGTTCCACTCGCCCTGCAGCCGGGCGATCTCCTCGTACTTGGCCACGTCGACCACGCCGTCACGGGTGGCGTCGGCCTCGTCGCCCTTCTCGCCGACATTGCCGCGCGCCAGGACGGCGAGCCGGGCCTCGATGCGGGCGAGTTCGGCGCGCGCCTCGGTCTGGGCCGCCGTGTCGACAGCGAACCTCGCGTCGGCGGCGCGCTCGGCGGCGGCCTTCTCGATCAGCGCGGTGACCTTCTGGTGCGCGGCGCCCGCCTTGGCGAGGACGGTGCCCGTGAAGGGGTGCGGCTTGTAGAGGACCCGCACCGGCGGGTCGGCCTTGAGCAGCTTCTTCACGATGTTCTCGCCGGCCAGCATGAGCGAGGTGTTGCCCGGGTCGCCGTCCCAGCCCTCCCAGGTGGGCGCGTACAGCACCGTCGGGATACGGCCCTCCGGCACACCCTGCCAGGTCCGGATCGGCGCCAGCTGCGGGCGGCCGACCTCGACGATGTCCTCGTCGCGGACGCCGACGTCGGCGATGGCGTAGCGGTCGCGGCCGGCCCGGCCCGCGGTCCACACCTCGTCGTACGCCTTGCTGAAGGGGTTGACGCTGGCCAGCTTGTCGCTGTCGCCGTGGCCGATGAAGACGTGCTTCATGGTGGGGACGCGCAGCAGGTGGATGTTCTTGCCGACGTTCGCCGCGTACAGCGCGACCCGCACCGTGGACAGGTCCATGTTCATCAGGTGCACCCCTCCGGGCACGCAGATGACGGGGACCGTGGTGGGCGCGAGGTTCTGCAGGATGACGCGCTCACGCAGCAGGATCAGCGGCCTGGAGTCCAGCTGCTCCATGGTCTCCAGCCACATGTTGACCTGGTAGGCGGAGTCCTTGGAACCGGAGAAGAACAGCACCGTCTCGGGCCGGTACTCGCGCAGCCAGTCGTCGACCGCGGCGAGGACCTTGTCGTCGTTCGGCGGGATCTTCTTGCCGCGCACGTACGGCATCAGCACGAGCACGTACAGCGAGCCGAGCCCGATCGTCACGCCGATGCCGACGAAGCCGGCCACCGCCGAGTCCGTCGCGGCGGAGATCAGTATGCCGACCACGGCCGCGAGGTCGAGGTGCAGCATCTTCTCGGCGGAGCGGTTGAGCAGACCCTGCGGCGGCGCGTCCGGGATGCGGATCCGGGAGGCCAGGTCGACGTTGCGGGTGGCGACCGGCATCCGGCGGCGGTTGCGGATCAGGGTGACCAGCGCGCCGTGCGGGGCCTGGAGGCCGTAGAACGCGATGAAGCAGGCCGTGGCGCCGTAGAAGATCAGACCGTCCGAGAGGTTCATCCGGGCCAGCAGCAGGATCAGCAGGAGCTGTCGGATCAGGAAGCGGATCGACAGTCCCGCGCGCACCTTGCTGAGCCGGTTGACCAGATAGCTGCCCTGGCGGTGCAGATAGTGGTCCGCAAGGTAGGTCACGGCGGTCGCGGCCGCGAAGGCGGGCACGCTCGGGACGAGCGCGGCCACCATTATGGCGGGGAAGCCCGCCATCATGAGGACCGCCGCGGCCAGCTCGGCCGCGCTGCCCACCCGGGCGACGCGAATAGCGGTGGTTATCACTGAGAACCTGCTCTGGGAGGGGTGCCGGTTTTAAGGACTCAGGCCCCTGCGAATGCACCGTGAACGGGCAGCCACAGAGGCCTGAATTACAGAAGGCTATTTCCCTTGATTATGCCATGCCGTCCTGTCGGTCCAGAACACTGGCCAGCGCCTGCTCGAAGCCGGACGCCTGGCCGGCCGAGGCCGTCGGGTCCTGCTGGCGGACGTCGATGACATGGCCGGTCAGCTCGGACAGCAGCACGTCCAGCGAGGTGCGGGCGACCGCCTCGGAGGAGAGCAGGCTGCCCGCGGGCTCCTGACCGAAGGCCTTGGTGCGCATCGGCGTGGCGGTGCGCTCCGGGTTGATGCAGTTCACGCGGATGCCGTCGGTGGCCCACTCGTCGGACAGGGCCTGGGTGAGGTTCACCATGGCGGCCTTGGTGGAGGAGTAGAGGCTGTACTCGGCGCGGCCGCGGGTGTAGCTGCTGGAGGTGTAGAGGAGCAGCTGGCCCTTCGTTTCAGAGAGGTACTTGTAACTCGAACGTGCGATCTGGACGGGTGCCAGGTAGTTGACCTTGAGCGCTTCCTCGATGGTCGCGTTGTCGGTCTCGGCGAGCTTGCCGATGCGCAGCACACCCGCGGTGTTCACGACGTAGTCGATCCGCCCGGTCTCGGCGTACGCCTTGGACAGCGCGTCGTCGACCTCCTCGGGGTTCTCGACGTGCGTGCCGGTGGTCGAGCGGCCCAGCGCGTACACCTTGGCGCCGTAGGACTCGGCGAGCTCGGAGATGTCCTTGCCGATGCCGTAGGAGCCGCCGAAGACGACGACGGTCTTGCCGGTGAGCAGCTCGCGGTAGGCCTCGTCGCCGTTCTGCTCGGGGGCCGCGGTGGAGGCGAGCTGGAAGAGCTTGTCGGCGATGAAGACGTCGACGGGCTGGGTGACCTTCATGTTGTACTCGTCACCCGCGACGACGTGGATCGGCACGTCCGGCAGGTACTTGAGCACGACCGAACAGTCGTCCGTGGCCTGGAAGTTGGGGTCGCCGGCCGCGACCTCGTAGGCCCGCTTGATCGTGGACAGCTTGAAGGCCTGCGGGGTCTGGCCGCGGCGCAGCCGGGAGCGGTCCGGGATCTCGGTGATGAACTCGCCGTCCCCGCCGTGGGTGCGCGTGACGATGATGGTGTCCGCGGACGGGATGGCCACGTCGACGGCCTGGTAGCGCTCCAGCGCGGCCACGCAGTCGTCGATCACGCGCCGCGAGAGCAGCGGGCGCACGGCGTCGTGGAAGAGGACGTTGAGGTCCTCGCCGTCGGCCAGGCCCTCGCCGAGGGCGGAGATGGCCCGCTCGGTGGTCTCGTTCCGGGTGGCGCCGCCCTCGATGATCTTCTTGACCTTGGTGAACCCGGCCTTGGCGACGATCTTCTCTATGTCGGGCACGTACCCGGGCGCCATCAGCACGATGATGTCGTCGATCGAGTCGGCCTGCTCGAACGTGGTCAGGGTGTGCTCGATGACGGCCTTGCCGGCGATCTTCAGCAGCTGCTTGGGGATCGAGAGACCCACCCGCTGACCGGTGCCACCGGCCAGGATCACTGCGGTGGTACGGGGCTTGGCGATGTGCTCGGACACAGAAGACCTACCTCGGGGCGACAGGGAACGGGGAAATGGTCCCACTTGCGGTTACCGCAGTGCAAGGTGAGCGCCCTTCAGTGCATATGTGCGCGCTACCTGTCATTCACCTTGCACCGCCGGTGACAACAACCTTGCGGGAGTTCAGCGTCGGCGCAGCTTCTTCAGGCATCGGTGCCCGAGTACCCGCACGAGGTCCTTCGTCGACGTCTGGTGAACGGTACGCGTCTTCGCCGGAGCCTCGGCGGCCGCCGCGAGCACCCCGTAGAGCGCCTGGGCCGCCACCTCGGGAGAGATCCGTGGCGCCGGGATGCCGTCCAGGGTGGGCGCCTTCGGTACGGCGGACAGGAGCGTGAGGTCGCCGACGATCCGTACGCCGAGTGCGGCGATGTTCTCGGCCATCTCCGCGCCGATCTCCGCCGCGGCCTCGACCGCCCAGTCCGGAGTGGGGATCTTCACATCGCCGGACGCGGGGACGCACGCATTCTTCATATGCATCACGGCGCCATTACGAACAAGCTTCGAATACAACTCGTCGGGCAGTCCATTGCCCCGGAATTCTTTGTTGAGATTCCGCAGCATTTCGGTCTCGGCGAGGGTAAGAGAACGATTCGCGGCGTCCGGAACGGCCTCCAGGAGATTGTCGGGCAGTCCGAGAAGCCGCTCGAAAGTGCGCATGAGACCGTCGCGGTCGCGGTCGTCGACCACCACCACGGTGATCCGCTCCGGACCCACCACCCGCGCCCACCGCTCGACGAGCCGGTCGTGCCGGTGCCGGCGCCAGAAACTGGGGTTGGGCTTCTCGTACGGCGGCTTCCTGAGCATGTGCGTGAGCCAGTTCTCGTAGCCCATGCGCAGCCCGTTCTGGACGTACTGCTGCCACTGCGACGGCATGATCCGCACCAGCGGCCGCAGCGTGACCAGAATGTGCACCCGCTCCCCGCCGAGCTGCTCGACGATCCGCGCGACGGTGGCCTCGTCCTCGGCGTCGGCGAAGAACTCGCTGCTCACGACGGATGTGCGCGCACCGCTCGCCACCACCTGCTCCAGCAGCCGCGTCCAGTGCTTCTCGGTGGGCGCGGTGTCGCCCATCATCGCCGGTCTGGCGCAGGCGGCCAGGGCCGCCTCCATGGGGTGCCTGCTGTGCGCGGGGAAGACGACTCCGTGCTCGGGGAGCCGGTCCTTGGCGGCGAACAGCGCGCCCTGGATGGAGGTCGTGCCCGTCTTGTGCGGGCCGATGTGCAGCAGGCGGGTGCCGGCGGGCAGCGGAGCGGTCACGCCGTTCACCGGAAGGTCGTCACTCGTACAGTCCGTCTCCATGGTTAAGGGACAGTAAGAGGAGTTTCTTGGAGTTGCCTGAGAGGCGCGTGGGACTGGGATGAGTCCCACCGCCCCCTCCCTGGTCAGACGCGCTGCACGCCCGGTCTGCCGGACTCGACCCGCAGCTGCGCGAGCGTGCTCGCCGTCGCCTGCGGCTTGAGAACCGTGTCGACGACCCGGACCTGGGCGTCGATGCCGAGGCGGTCGATGTCGAAGAGGTGGTAGCCGCGGTGGGCGTCGATGACCTTCCAGTGCGGGTTGTCGGCCTTCAGCGGGTCCCACTGGGTGTGGAAGGCGGTCTGGTCCTGGTCGCCGTTGCTGGAGATCGACGTACCGACGAACTCGGCGCCGACGACCGCGGAGGACGGGTCGGCGAAGTCCTCCTTGAGGTCGCTGATCATCGTGAAATGGCGGTCCCCGGAGAGCACGACCGGGTTGCGCACGCTCCTGAACTCCTTCAGGAGGGCGTTGCGTTCGGCCTGGTAGCCGTCCCAGGCGTCGTAGTACCAGAGCTTGCCCTCGCCGAGCAGGATGTCGGTCTCGGCCATCATGATCTGCGAGGCGATCACGTTCCAGCGGGCGGGCGAGTCGCGCAGCCCGTCCAGGAGCCACTGCTTCTGCGGGGCGCCGAGCATGGTGAGCGAGGGGTCCGTGGCGGCCTGTTGGCTCGTGACCTGGTCGCTGCGGAACTGCCGGGTGTCGAGCACGTTCAGCCGCAGCAGCCGGCCGAACTCCAGGCGCCGGTACATCTGGATGTGCGGCCCGTTCGGGATCGCGCTCGCGCGCACCGGCATGTGCTCGTAGTACGCCTGGAAGGCCGCGGTCAGCCGGGCGACGAAGGCGTCGTGGGACTGCTTGCCGGGGTCCTGCGGGATCTCGCCGGCCCAGTCGTTGTCGACCTCGTGGTCGTCGAAGGTGACGACGAAGGGCGCGTGGGCGTGCATCTCGGCCAGGTCGGGGTCCATGCGGTACTGCGCGTACCGGTTGCGGTACTGCGTCAGGGTGTACGGCTCCCCCGTGCCCTCGTGCCGGCGCGGTCCCGCCGACGACGGCGTCGACTCGTAGATGTAGTCGCCGACGAAGAGCACGAGGTCGGGGTCCTGGGCGAGCATGTCGGCGTACGGCGTGAAGTAGCCGTGCTGCCAGTTCTGGCAGGAGGCGAGGGCGATCCGCAGGCTGCCGCGGGAGGTGTACGGGTCGGGCGCGGTGCGGGTGCGGCCGGTGCGGGAGAGCTGTCCGGCGGCGCGGAAGCGGTACCAGTACTCGCGTCCCGAGCGCAGCCCCCGTACATCGACGTGAACGCTGTGTCCGTATGCGGGCAGCGCCTGGGCGGTGCCCCGGCTGACGACCCGTCCGAACCGCTCGTCCTCGGCGACCTCCCACTCCACCGGGACCTCCTCGGCGGGCATGCCGCCGCCGTCCAGCGGGTCGGGGGCGAGCCGCGTCCACAGCACGACGCCGTCCGGCAGCGGGTCCCCGGAGGACACGCCGAGGCTGAACAGCCCCTCGGGCAGCGCCCGCTCGGCCGCTCGCGCGGTGCCCGGCAGCCAGAGCTGGGCGGAGGCCGCGGCGCCGACGACGGCGGCACCGGCGGCCAGAAAGCGGCGTCGATCGGGCGACGGTACTCCTGTCATGACGAACTCCCTTGCGTCGCGGGCCTCTTGGACACCCAGGAAGCTCACGCTCCGGGGCGGTCCAGGTGTTGAACCAGGGTGTTCGCGTGCATGACAAGCGGGTAGACAACAGAAGAGCCGCTGCGTCACAGGATCAACACTGAAAGTGATCTTGTCGCAACGGCTCTCGAGAAACGCTCAGGACGTGGGTGTTCAGTAGGTAAAGCCTGTGCCCAGTAGGGCATTCGTGGCACTGGTGCCGAGGGTGCCGGCGCCGAACGTGAACGAACCCTTGGCGGTGATGCCGTCGGATGTCGCCGGGAAGGCCCACACACCGCCGGCGTTCGCGTTCTCCCCGGGCGCGCCCACGGCGAGGTCGGAGCGGCCGTCACCGTTGAAGTCGCCGAGGTGCACGGCCCGGCCGAACAGGTCCCCCTTCTCGGCGACACCCGGTACCGAGGCGGTGTTCTGACTGATCGCCAGGGACCCGTCCGCGGTGAGTCCGTCGCCCGTCCCCCGCAGCGCGACGACCATGCCCGCCTCGGCGATCCGGCCCAGGTCCTCGCCGGGCGCGCCGGTGACGACGTCGAGGTACCCGTCGCCGTCCACGTCACCGAGCTGGACGTCGGTGCCGAAGCGGTCGCCCTTCTCGGCGGTGCCGGGCACCCCGGGGGCGTCCTGGTTGAAGGCCACCGCCTCCACCCCTACGGGCCCCTCGGCCGTCCCCGGGACGAAGGTGACGCTGCCGCCCTTGGCCCGGTACGAGTCGTGGTCGCTGTCGTAGCCGTCCACCGCGCGGCCCACCACGATGTCGGCGTAGCCGTCCCGGTCCACGTCCCCGACCGCGAGGTTCTCGCCGCCCTGCATCCCGGCGCCGTCGATGTCGTAGACGAGGGTGAAGTACGGCGAGACGCCCTGGTCGGTGCCGTACCAGTACTGGATCCGGCGGGAGTCGAACTCCTCGGCGCTGTTCGCGGCGGCGACCACGTCCGTGCGGCCGTCGCCGTTGAGGTCGCCGACGGCCAGGTCCAGGATCCGGCTGTCGTAGCGGTCGGTGACGTTCTGCGTGCCGCTCGCCGCGCCGGTGCGCTTGAAGGGGCCCTTGAGGACACGCAGGTCATGGGCGTTGGTCACGGTGATCAGGTCCGTCGCGCCGTCGCCGTCCACGTCTGCGGCCGTGAGCCGGCCGGCCGCGCCGAGTCCGTCGCCGACCCGCAGGCCCCCGGCGAGGGCCGCGGCGCCGGACAGGCCCTTCGGGCCGCCCCACAGGACCTCCAGGTACCCGGCGTCCTTACCGGTGCCCGTGTCCTCGCCGGCGACCCCGACCACCAGGTCGGTGTAGCCGTCCCGGTCGAGGTCGGCGGTGGTCAGGGCGCTGCCGAAGCGGTCGCCCGCCTCGGCGGCGCCGGGGACGCCCGCGGAGTTCTGCGTGAACACCTTGCGGCCGGTGGTGGCGAGGCCCTTCGGCGTGCCGTAGAGGACGGCGACGTAGCCGGCCTTCGCCTTGCCGGCCACGGTCGCCGAGGGGGCCGCGACGGCGAGGTCGGCGTAGCCGTCGCCGTTGAAGTCGTCCTCGGGCTCTACGGCGGCCGACCGCGCCTGTGCCGCCGTAGGAACCGTCATGGCTCCCGTGACCGCGAGCACCACGGCCACCGCCGCGCCCCAGGTCCGTCTGCGTCCCCTCATGGCTTCCTCCAAGTCATCCGGATTGCCCGATACGACTCACAGGAAAGGGAGTTGGTTGCCCGGCCGACTGCCTTGAGTTTCCCGGGAGTTCACTCGCCGAGGAAGCTCGCGGTCCTCCGGCGTCTCACTCGCCGAACGGCTCGAAGTCCTCGAACTCCCGCGCCGACTCGTCCCGTTCGGCCTCCTTGTCGCGGCGCCGCTGGGCCGCCGGACGCGGTGCCTCGAAGCGGTGGTCCTCGCCGCGCCGGCCGAGCATCTCGGCGCCGGACATCATCGACGGCTCCCAGTCGAAGACCACGGCGTTGTCCTCGGGGCCGATGGCCACGCCGTCGCCCGCGCGGGCGCCCGCCTTCATCAACGACTCCTCCACACCGAGGCGGTTGAGGCGGTCGGCGAGATAGCCGACGGCCTCGTCGTTGTTGAAGTCGGTCTGGCGCACCCAGCGTTCGGGCTTCTCACCGCGCACCCGGAACAGACCGTCGGCTTCGGGGGTGACGGTGAAGCCGGCGTCGTCCACGGCCTTGGGCCGGATGACGATCCGGGTCGCCTCCTCCGCGGGCTTCGCGGCCCGTGCCCGCGCGACCAGCTCGGCGAGCGCGAAGGACAGCTCCTTGAGCCCGAGGTGCGCGACGGCGGACACCTCGAAGACGCGGTAGCCGCGCGCCTCCAGGTCCGGCCGCACCATCTCGGCGAGGTCCTTGCCGTCGGGGACGTCCGTCTTGTTCAGGACGACGACCCGCGGCCGGTCCGCGAGGGACGTCTTGTACTGCCGCAGCTCCTCCTCGATGACGTCGAGGTCGGAGAGCGGGTCCCGCTCGGACTCCAGGGTCGCGGTGTCCAGGACGTGCACCAGGACGCTGCACCGCTCCACGTGCCGCAGGAACTCAAGGCCCAGCCCCTTGCCCTGGCTGGCGCCCGGAATCAGGCCCGGCACGTCGGCGATGGTGTAGACGGTCGAGCCGGCCGTGACCACGCCGAGGTTCGGGACGAGGGTCGTGAAGGGGTAGTCGGCGATCTTCGGCTTGGCCGCTGAGAGGACGGAGATCAGCGAGGACTTTCCGGCGCTCGGGTAGCCGACCAGCGCCACGTCGGCGACGGTCTTCAGCTCAAGGACGATGTCCTGGAGGTCCCCCGGCTCGCCGAGCAGCGCGAAGCCGGGCGCCTTGCGGCGGGCGGAGGCCAGCGCGGCGTTGCCGAGTCCGCCGCGGCCGCCCTGGGCGGCGACGTAGGAGGTGCCGTGGCCGACCAGGTCGGCGAGGACGTTCCCGGCCTTGTCGAGGATCATGGTGCCGTCCGGCACGGGCAGCACCAGGTCCTGGCCGTCCTTGCCGGAGCGGTTGCCGCCCTCACCGGGCTTGCCGCTGGTGGCCTTGCGGTGCGGGGAGTGGTGGTACTCGAGCAGCGTGGTGACGGACTGGTCGACGGTGAGGATCACGTCCCCGCCGCGTCCGCCGTTGCCGCCGTCGGGTCCGCCGAGCGGCTTGAACTTCTCACGGTGGACGGAGGCACAGCCGTGACCTCCGTTACCCGCGGCGACATGCAGTTCGACGCGGTCCACGAAGGTGGTCATGGTCAGTGCCTCCAGAAACGTACGGGTGTTACCTATGTCAACACGCGAAAGGCGGACCCGCCTTCCCACCAGGGAAGTGAGGTCCGCCTCGCGAAAAACTACCGATCAGTGCCTGATTCAGGCGACCGGAACGATGTTCACGACCTTGCGGCCACGGTGCGTGCCGAACTCCACCGCACCGGCGTTCAGCGCGAACAGCGTGTCGTCGCCGCCACGGCCGACGCCCGCGCCGGGGTGGAAGTGGGTGCCGCGCTGGCGGACCAGGATCTCACCCGCGCTGACGACCTGACCGCCGAAGCGCTTCACGCCGAGGCGCTGAGCGTTGGAGTCACGACCGTTACGGGTGGACGATGCGCCCTTCTTGTGTGCCATCTCTCCTCAGTCCCTTACTTCGCAGCCGCGGGGATCTCAGTGACCTTGATCGCCGTGTACTGCTGGCGGTGGCCCTGACGACGGCGGTAACCGGTCTTGTTCTTGTAGCGAAGGATGTCGATCTTGACGCCCTTGTGGTGGTCCACGACCTCGGCCTGGACCTTGATGCCGGCCAGGACCCACGGGTCGCTGGTCACAGCGTCGCCGTCGACAACGAGCAGGGTCGAGAGCTCGACCGTGTCGCCAACCTTGGCGGTGGAAATCTTGTCAACCTCGACGATGTCACCGACAGCAACCTTGTGCTGGCGGCCACCGCTGCGCACGATGGCGTACACGCGGATCTCACTCTCTCGCTCGGGAACGGCACCCCCGCAGTCCAGCCACCCGGCATGCGAACGGCCTCTCCGGGACACCCGGTGCCCAGGAGGAAGAGGTTTACGGGGATGTGACGCGCCCTATCTGCGGACACGTCGACGGTCAAGAGTACGGGTCCGTCGACGAAGGGGTCAAACCGAGCCGCCTTGAACATGTACAGCTACCCTGTGACACCAGGCCATACACCTCATGATCACCGGCCGTCCATGCGGCGGCCACTCGCCACAGGGCTTCCGGACAGGAGACAGGTACAGCAGATGTCGATCAAAGTGAGCGTCATCATTCCGGTGTACAACCCGGGGAAGTACATAGAGCCCTGCATCGACTCTCTGCTTCGGCAGACCCTGCCGGCCGAGGAATTCGAAGTCCTCTTCGTGAACGACGGCTCGACCGACGACACCGCCGAGAAACTGGACGCCCTCGCCAAGGAACACCCGCATTTCCGGGCGATCCACATACCCAACTCCGGCTGGCCCGGAAAGCCGCGCAACATCGGTGTCGGTGAGGCGCGCGGCGAGTACGTCCAGTTCGTCGACCAGGACGACTACCTCGCCTCGGACGCGCTGCGCCGGCTCTACGACATGGGCCACCGCAACGTCTCCGACATCGTCATCGGCAAGGTGGCCAGCAACTTCCGCGGCGTCCCGCACGGCGTCTTCCGGCTCGACCGGGAGAAGTGCACCATCCACGACGCCCCCCTGTACGACAGCCTCACGCCGCACAAGATGTTCCGCACGGAATTCCTGCGGGAGAACAACATCGCCTATCCCGAGGGCAAGCGGCGCCTTGAGGACCAGCTCTACATGATGGAGGCGTACTTCCCCGCGAAGGTCGTCTCCATTCTCGGCAGCTACACCTGCTACTACTACTCGAAGCGCGACGACGGAAACAACGCGGGCTCCGCCCGGATCGTCCCCTCCGGCTATTACGGAAACCTCCGCGAGGTGCTCGACGTCGTCGTCGCCAACACCGAGCCCGGCGATTTCCGCGACCTGCTGCTGCGCCGCTTCTACCGGGTCGAGATGCTCGGCCGGCTCAGCGAGCCCAGCGTCCTGCGCTACGACGAGGCCTACCTCGATGAGATGGTCGAGGCCGTGAAGCCGCTGGAGAAGGACTTCATGACCGAGGGCGTGCACAACGGCCTCGGCGCGCTCACCCGCGTCCGCTCCACCCTGCTGCGCCGCGACGACCGCCAGGGCCTGGTGCGCTTCGCCAAGTTCATGAAGTCCATCAAGGGCACCGCCCGCCTGGAGGACGTCGACTGGCAGTCCGACGGCAAGCTGGCCGTCACCGTCAGCGCCCGCCTCGTCCACGGCGACGACGCCGAGCCGCTGAAGCTGCTACGCCGCGACGACCGCGTCTTCCTGCACCCCGACTTCACCGAGGGCATCCTCGAGGACGGCGAACTGGTCGACGTCACCGACGAGTTGGACGACTTCAAGGCCGAGATGTCGCTGCGCAACCGGGAGACCGCCGTCGAGTGGTCCTGCGCCGCCCGGTACACCTCCACGGTCGAGGACCTCGGCGACGGCGTCTGCGAGGTCGTGCTGCGCGGCACCGGCCAGGTCGCCCCGCAGGGTGTCAAGGGCCGCGGCCCGGTCTCCCGGGGCTTCTGGGACGTCTGGGTCCCGGTGCGCGGCCTCGGTGTGGTCCGCAAGGCCCGCCTGGGCGCCGACCGCGCCCCGCACGTGGACGCGGACTGCCGCCCGGCGCTGCTCGGCTCGCCCTCGCGCGCGGTGATCCCGTACTTCACCGACCCGCACGGCAACCTCACCCTCGACGTGGCCCGCCGCGCCAAGCTGCTGGCGACCTACCTCGCCGACCGTCCGGTGCAGCGGATGCCCGGCAGCGGTGCGGAGCTGCGGCTGGACGTGTTCACCCGCGGCGCGACGGCCCCGTACAAGACCGAGCTGGTCCTGACCTCCGCGGACGGCCGTACCCACGTGCTGCCGGGTGAGGTCCGCCCGTTCTCCGGCCGCGGTCACATCGTGCTGCCGGAGCGCGCGGGGGGTGTCCCCGCGGGCGACTGGAAGCTCTCGGCGCGCCTGGACGGCGAGAAGAACGACGCTCTGGAACTGTGCGAGGTGACGGTCCAGGGCAACGGGAAGCTGACGATCAGCAGCGACCTCAAGGTCGTGGACCTGGAGCTGGTGCGCGCGGCGCTGGCCAAGCGGCGCAAGGCGGCCATCCGGCGCCGGCTGCGCGCCGTCGGCGGTCCGGTCGTACGCCGACTGCCCGCGCCCGCCCGCAAGAAGATCAGCGGGCTCGCCAGGAAGCTGGTCGGCTGACCGCGGACGCGGTCCGGACCCGAACGACAAGCAAGGAGTGATCTACATGCGGGAGCTCGGCATCGCCGGCGCCTGGATCCATGAACCGAAGGTCTTTCCAGACGCTCGCGGGAGCTTCCACGAGTGGTTCAAGGGCGGGGACTTCGAGGAGTCCCTCGGCCACGGACTGAACCTCGCCCAGGCCAACTGCTCGGTCTCCAGCCGCGGCACCCTGCGCGGTATCCACTTCGCGGACGTGCCGCCCAGCCAGGCCAAGTACGTCAAGTGCGTGCGCGGCGCGATCCTGGACGTCATCGTCGACATCCGGGTCGGCTCCCCCACGTACAAGCAGTGGGAGATCGTCCGCCTGGACGACGTGGACCACCACTCGGTCTACCTCTCCGAGGGCCTCGGGCACGGCTTCCTGGCCCTGACGGACGACGCGACCGTGGTCTACCTCTGCTCCGAGGGGTACGCCCCGCAGCGCGAGCACGGCGTCCACCCGCTCGACGCGGAGCTGGGCATCGAGTGGCCCTCGGACGTGGAGTACGTCCTGTCCGACAAGGACGCCGCGGCCCCGACACTGGCCGAGGCGGAGGCACAGGGCCTGCTGCCGACGTGGGAAGCGTGCCAGGACTACTACGCGCAACTGCGCGGCTGAGACACCGCGGATGACGCCAGGGGCCTCTCTGGCGTCATCCGACCGGCCTGAAGCCCCGTCCCGTCCCCGTGATGTCCGGCCCGAGGTCGAGGTTGGCCCCGTAGACCGTGAGCATCGGTGCGGTCTCGACGCCGTCCGGCCCGCCGCGCAGTACCTCTACCTTCCCCTCGTCCGTGGTCACCAGCTCGGCGGCGCGGTCGCCGTTGGTGTCGAGCATCATGGCCGTGAGGCCGGGCACGGCCTGTCCGCCGTCCGTCATGAGCCCGTCGGCGCCTCCCCTCAGCAGGATGACGGTGTCCTTCCCGCCCTTCTCCGTCTCGGCCGCGAACGCCACGTCCGCGTATCCGTCGCCGTTGACGTCACCGACCGCTGGCCGAGAGCCGAACGAGCAGTAGCCGAAGGGGCCCTGGACGGGCAGCCCCGCCGTCTTCTCGGTGATCCGCAGCGGCTTGAGCTTCTCGCTCTGCCCCGAGCGCCCGCCGTACACGACCTCCAGCCGGCTGCCGCCCTCCGGGGGGAAGGGATCGCCGCGCATCTCGCAGGCGAGGCCCGCCACCACGTCGGCGTAACCGTCCTTGTTGACGTCCGCCGTCCTGAGCTGGGCGCCGTGGAAGTCCCCGCCCTCCGCGTCCTTCAGCCGCGGGCCCTCGACGAACGTCCCGTCGGCCGTGCCCCGGTACAGGGTGGTGGCGTCGGCGATGAGACCCCCGTCCGCCAGTCCACCCGAGCTGACCAGGAGGTCGTCCTTGCCGTCCCCGGTGACGTCCCCGAGGGCGGCGGGCACGGCGAGGTGGGACACGGTGCTCGGCGGCAGGTCGAGGGAGGTCGTGCGGCGCGGGGTGCCCTCACGGCTGAACGGTCCCAGCTGAATCCGTACGGTGTCCTCGTCGCTGTTGACGACCAGATCGGCGTGTCCGTCCCCGTCGACATCGCCGGTCAGCGGTGCGGAACCGGTGAGCTTCGCCCCGTCGGACAGCCCCTTGTCGCTCCCCCAGACGACGAAGATCGTCCTCCGGCCCGCCTGGGTGACGAGGTCGGCCCGGCCGTCCCCGTCGAGGTCGGCGATCACGCTCGTGCCGCTGCCGCCGAAGTTGCCGCCCTGGCCCGCCTTGCCGAATCCCAACTGGTCCTGTGTGACGACCTGCGGCGTGTCGGTGTCCTCCGGCCCCTTCGCCGAGCCGCGCAGGACGGCCGCGAATCCGGCGGCGTACTTGCCGTTGACGGTCGCCCCCGAGTCGCCGAAGACGAGATCGCCGTACCCGTCCCCGTCGATGTCCGACCGGACCCCGGAATGACGCGCCGGCCCCTCCCCCGATCCGCCCGACCCGCAAGCGGCCAACAACAACACCAGGGCGGCGCCGACGACATGACTTCTCTTCATGCCGGGTCGGACTGTCCGCCCTGGTGTTGGGTTGTACTACGCGAGTCGTACTACGCGGGTTGTTCTCCGGTTCAGCCCCGCTCGGCCTTCACCAGCGCCGGGAACGCCTCGGTGAGCGCCTCCCGCCAGTCCCGGATCGGCTCGATACCGGCCGCCGCCCACCTGTCGTGCCCCAGCACGCTGTACGAGGGGCGCGGAGCCGGTCGTACGAACGCCTCGCTGGTCGTGGGCCGTACCCGCTCGGGGTCCGCCCCCAGCTGCTCGAAGATGGCCCGGGTGAAGCCGAACCAGGTCGTCTCGCCGGAGCTGGTGCCGTGGTAGACGCCGGCGGGGGCGGTGCCCGCGAGGGCGCCCTGGCCGAGGCGGACCAGCCGGTCGGCGAGGTCGGCGGTCCAAGTGGGCTGGCCCCGCTGGTCGTCGACGACGTCGAGGGTGTCCTTGACGGACTCCAGCTTGATCATCGTACGGACGAAGTTGCCGCCGCCCGCGCCGTACAGCCAGGCCGTGCGCACGACGTAGCCGCGTGACGGCAGCCCGGAGAGCACCGCCTGTTCGCCGACCAGCTTGGTGCGTCCGTACGCGCTGCGCGGCCCGGTGGGCGCGTCCTCGGCGTACGGCTTCTCCGCGTCCCCGGCGAACACGTAGTCCGTGGACACCTGGAGCAGTACGGCACCCTCGGCCGCGCACGCCTCGGCGAGGTTTCGCGCGCCGTCGCCGTTGATCCGCAGCGCCTCGTCCTCACGGGACTCGGCGTCGTCCACGGCCGTCCAGGCGGCGCAGTTGACGACGACGGCCGGGCGGTGGGCGGCGAAGGCCGCGCGCACCGACTCCGGGTCCGTGATGTCGAGTTCGGCGCGGGTGGCCGCGACGGCGGGGATCCCGGCGTCGGCGAGCCGCGTCAGGACGTCCTGGGCGAGCATGCCGCCCGCGCCGGTGACCAGCCAGGTGCTCACAGGGCGGCCCGCTCCTTCAGCGGCTCCCACCAGGCGCGGTTGTCGCGGTACCACTGGACCGTCTCCGCGAGACCCTGCTCGAAGCTCTTGCGGGGCACGTAGCCGAGCTCCTCGCGGATCTTCGTGCAGTCGACGGAGTAGCGGCGGTCGTGGCCCTTGCGGTCCTCGACGTACTCGACGCTGGTCTCCCAGTCGGCGCCGCAGGCCGCGAGCAGCAGGCCGGTGAGCTCCTTGTTGGAGAGCTCGGTGCCGCCGCCGATGTTGTAGACCTCGCCGGCCCGGCCCTTGGTGCGCACCAGCTCGATGCCCTGGACGTGGTCGTCGATGTGCAGCCAGTCGCGGACGTTGGCGCCGTCGCCGTACAGCGGGACCTTCTTGCCGTCGAGCAGGTTGGTCACGAAGAGCGGGATGACCTTCTCGGGGAAGTGGTGGTGCCCGTAGTTGTTGGAGCAGCGGGTCACACGCACGTCGAGGCCGTGGGTGCGGTGGTACGACAGCGCGATCAGGTCGCTGGACGCCTTCGCCGAGGAGTAGGGCGAGTTGGGCTGGAGCGGGTGCGTCTCGGGCCAGGAGCCCTCGTCGATCGAGCCGTAGACCTCGTCGGTGGAGATGTGCACGAAGGTCTTGACGCCCGCGCGGTGAGCCGCGTCGATCAGCGTGTGCGTGCCGACCACGTTGGTGCGCACGAACTCCGCGCCGCCGTCGATGGAACGGTCGACGTGCGACTCGGCGGCGAAGTGCACCACCTGGTCGTGCTCGGCCATCAGCTTGCCGACCAGCTCGGGGTCGCAGATGTCGCCCTGCACGAAGGCGAACCCGGGGTGCTCGCGCACCTCGTCGAGGTTGGCCGGGTTGCCCGCGTACGTCAGCTTGTCGAGGACGGTGATCGACACGTCGCCGGGGCCCTCGGGGCCGAGCACGGTACGGACGTAGTGCGAGCCGATGAAACCGGCGCCGCCGGTCACCAGGATCTTCGTCGGGGAGGTCATGAAGAGATCTGCACCTTGCTGTGATCACCGAGCACGAGCCGGTGGGCCTTCGGGTTACGGGGAGCGGGCGTCACCTCGACGTCACGCCCGATGAGCGAGGCCTCCACGCGGCGCACACCGGTCACGGAGGACCCGCGCAGCACGATGGAGTACTCGATTTCGCTGTCCTCGATACGGCAGTTCTCGGAGACCGAGGTGAAGGGGCCGATGTAGGCGTCGTTGACGACCGTGCCCGCGCCGATGATGGCGGGGCCGACGATCCGGCTGCCGCTGACGCTGGCGCCCGCCTCGATGCGCACCCGGCCGATGATCTCGCTGGTCTCGTCGACCGTGCCGTCGTTCACCGGATCGACGGTCTCCAGGACCGACCGGTTGACCTCCAGCATGTCGGTGACGTTGCCGGTGTCCTTCCAGTAGCCGGAGATGGTCGTGGAACGGACGTCGCGCTTCTGGTCGATCAGCCACTGGATGGCGTGCGTGATCTCCAACTCGCCGCGCCAGGACGGCTCGATCGAGCGGACGGCCTCGTGTATGGCCGGGGTGAAGAGGTAGACGCCGACGAGGGCGAGGTCGCTCTTGGGCTGCTTCGGCTTCTCCTCCAGGCCCACCACCCGGCCGTCGCCGTCGAGTTCGGCGACACCGAAGGAGGTGGGGTTGGGGACCCGCGTCAGCAGGATCTGCGCGGCGGGGCGCTCGCTGCGGAACTCGTCCACCAGACCGCTGATGCCGCCGACGATGAAGTTGTCGCCGAGGTACATCACGAAGTCGTCGTCCGCCAGGAAGTCCTTGGCGATGAGCACCGCGTGGGCCAGACCCAGCGGCGCGTCCTGCGGAATGTAGGTGACCTTGATTCCGAACTGCGCACCGTCGCCCACCGCTTCACGGATCTCGTCCGCGGTGTCTCCGACGATGATTCCGACCTCGGAGATGCCTGCTTCGGCGATCGCCTCCAGGCCGTAGAACAGCACAGGCTTGTTGGCGACCGGCACCAACTGCTTGGCCGAGGTGTGAGTGATCGGGCGGAGGCGGGTGCCCGCTCCCCCGGAAAGCACGAGAGCCTTCACGAAATTCCCTGTTTGTCTAAGATTCGGCGCTGATCTCGGCTCACATCATAACCCTGTTACCAGACCGTAGATTCACCCGCCATTCACATGATCGATTCCTGGGTGACAGCTGACGGGTCACCGCTGTGGGGAAGCGAAACACGAAATCCGCCCCCGGTCGAACCGGAGGCGGATTTCGATCTTCGGAACTACTCGGCCGTCGTCGAGGTCGTCGTGGAGACCGACTGCGAAGACTGCTGCTCGGCGGCCACCGTCTTCTTCGACGCGGCCTTCTTGGCCGTCGTCTTCTTGGCGGCGGTCTTCTTCGCGGCCGTCTTCTTGGCCGCCGCCGTCTTCTTGGTCGCGGCCTTCTTCGCCGTGGCCTTCTTCGCCGTCTTGCGCGCCGCCTTCTTGGCCGGAGCGGCCTCGTCGGCACCAGCCTCCTCGGCGGGGGCCTCGGCCGACGGGACGACCACGACGGCCGACTCCTCGGACGCGGTGGGCGCGGTGGCCTTGCGGACGGCACGGCGCCGCGGACGGGCCGGGGCGGCGCTCTCGGCGGCCGCCTCGGTCTCGGCCGGCGCGGCCTCGGACACGGCCTCCTGGGCCTGCTCGGCCTGCGGTTCGGCCGCGGGAGCCGTCTCGGCGACCGTCACCACGGCTGCCTCGGCGCCCGCGGGGGAACCGGCCGGAGCCGACGCCCTGCGCGTGGCCCGGCGGCGCGTACGGCCCTTGGGAGCGGCCTCGTCGGCGGGCTCGGCCTCGGGAGCGGCCTCGACGACCGGGTCCTCTACGGCGACCGGCTCGGCCTGCGCCTCGGCGGCCGTCTCCGGCCGCACGGGACGCTCGGCCTCGACCTCGGCAGGCACGGCCTGGGCGGTCGGGACCTCGACGCTCTCGGAAACCGGGCCCTCCTCGGCAGCCGGCTCCTCGAAGCCGCCCGACCTCCTCGACCCGGCACCGCGCGGCGCCCCGGCCGGAGACGACGCCCGGCGGCTCGTCCGGCGACGGCCACGCCCGCGCGTGGCGGCCGCCTCCGCCTCGGCGACGCTGCTGTACAGGTCCTCGTCGGGCGCGAACTCCGTCGGGGCCAGGGACACGGGCTCGGCCACCTCGGCGGCGAGCTCGGCCTCGGTCTCGACTTCCTCAGGCGCCTCTACGACGGCCACGGCCTCGTGGATGTGCTCGTGCCCGTCACCACCGCGCCCGCGCTTCTTGCGCTTGCCACCGCCACCGCCACCGCCACCGGCGGAGCTCGGCTGCTCCATATGCACGATGACGCCACGGCCGTTGCAGTGCACGCAGGTCTCGGAGAAGGACTCCAGCAGACCCTGGCCGACCCGCTTACGGGTCATCTGAACCAGGCCCAGCGAGGTGACCTCGGCCACCTGGTGCTTGGTCCGGTCCCGGCCCAGGCACTCAAGGAGGCGCCGCAGCACCAGGTCCCGGTTGGACTCCAGGACCATGTCGATGAAGTCGATGACGATGATGCCGCCGAGGTCACGCAGCCGCAGCTGACGCACGATCTCCTCGGCCGCCTCCAGGTTGTTCCTGGTGACCGTCTCCTCCAGGTTTCCGCCCTGGCCGGTGAACTTGCCGGTGTTGACGTCGACGACGACCATCGCCTCGGTCCGGTCGATCACCAGCGAACCACCGCTGGGCAGCCAGACCTTGCGGTCCAGCGCCTTGGCGAGCTGCTCGTCGATCCGGTACGTGGCGAAGACGTCGACCTCGGAGGTCCACTTCGACAGCCGGTCGGCCAGGTCGGGCGCGACATGCGAGACGTAGCCGTGGATGGTCTCCCAGCCCTCGTCGCCGCTGACGACGACCTTGGAGAAGTCCTCGTTGAAGATGTCGCGGACGACCCGGACGGTCATGTCCGGCTCGCCGTAGAGCAGCGTCGGGGCGTTGCCGCTCTTCGCCTTCTTCTGGATGTCCTCCCACTGCGCCTGGAGCCGCTCGACATCGCGGCGCAGCTCGTCCTCGGAGGCGCCCTCCGCGGCCGTACGGACGATGACGCCCGCGTCCTCGGGGACGATCTTCTTGAGGATGGTCTTCAGCCGCGCCCGCTCGGTGTCGGGCAGCTTGCGGCTGATGCCGGTCATGGAGCCCTCGGGGACGTACACGAGGTAGCGGCCCGGGAGCGAGATCTGGCTGGTCAGACGAGCACCCTTGTGCCCGATCGGGTCCTTGGTGACCTGGACCAGGACGGGCTGCCCCGACTTGAGCGCGGCCTCGATACGGCGCGGCCCGTTGGCCATGCCGAGCGCCTCGAAGTTGACCTCACCGGCGTACAGGACGGCGTTGCGCCCCTTGCCGATGTCGATGAACGCGGCCTCCATGGACGGCAGGACGTTCTGCACCTTGCCCAGGTAGACGTTGCCGACGTACGAGGTCGCCTGCTCCTTGTTGACGTAGTGCTCGACGAGCACGCCGTCCTCCAGGACGCCGATCTGCGTACGCTCACCGCTCTGCCGGACGACCATCACGCGCTCGACGGCCTCGCGGCGGGCGAGGAACTCCGCCTCGGTGATGATCGGGACGCGCCGGCGCCCCTGCTCGCGGCCTTCCCGGCGGCGCTGCTTCTTGGCCTCCAGACGCGTGGAGCCCTTGATGGACTGCACCTCGTCGGACGGCTCCGCCTTCGGCCGGGGCTCACGCACCTTGACAACGGTCCGCTCCGGGTCGTTGTCACCAGGCTCGGAGTCCGTGGACGAGTCACCGGCACGACGGCGGCGACGACGACGGCGACGGCTGCTGGAGCTGGAACCGCCGTGCTCGTCGTGGCCCTCCTCGGCGTCCTCGTCGTCCTGCTCGACGGCGTCCTCGGCGTCCTCACCGGAGCGCTCGGACTGCTCGGCGGCGGGGTCGTCGGACTCGTCCGACTCCTCGTCCCCGGACGCGTCGGCGGAGTCACCGCGACGCCGACGACGGCCACCGCGACGGCGGCGCCGACGCGACCCGGTCTCCTCGGTCTCCTCCTCGTCGACGGAGTCCTCGGCCGACTCGTCGGCCTCTTCCTCCACGGCGCTCTCGTCGACGGTGTCCTGTGCCTCGACCTCGTCGGGGGCGCCCCGGCGGCGACGGCGGCGACGCGCGCCGGCCGGCTCCTCGGCGGCGTACTCCTGCACGGGCGCCACCGGCTCGGCCTGCTCGGCCTCCGCCTCTGCGGCGGCCTCCGCGGCGGCCCGCTGCGGCGTCTGGAACTGCGGCTACCGCACGTCCCGCCGCCACTGGATCTCGTTCCGCAGCACCTCGGTGACCTCGGTGTACC
>NZ_JBEYVC010000103.1:0-36793 GCF_040643855.1 Streptomyces sp. NPDC047072
CGTCCGTCAGTTCATGCCGCCGCACCATAAAACGCCCCTGCCCAGACGGGGCACTGATCCACCCACCCAAACAAGAGCCATCAGAAGCGACCTAGCCGCGGATGCGGAACACCGGGTGGTCGGACGGGTTCGGGAGGGCGTCCAGGACGGTCGAGACCGTGGGCATGGAGCCGTAGCGCTCTCGGTAGGCGGTGAGCAGGGAAGGGCGGTCGGATTCCGGGACCTCTTCCGTCGTGATCGTCTCGGTGCGGCCGCGGACCGTGAGGCGGGCCTCGGGGGTGGCGCGGAGGTTGAGGGCCCAGTCGCTGAGGCCGCGGTAGGAGATGAGGTAGCGCTCGCCCTCGTGGTCGAGGACGGCGACCGGGACGGTGCGGTCGCGGCCGGAGCTGCGGCCGCGGACGGTGAGCCGGGAGACCATGGACCGGCCGAACAGGGGCGCCAGCCGGTTGCCGACGTTGCGCTGCATCCACGGCGGCCTGAGGTAGACGCGCCCGGTCACAGCGTCGCCCCGATGTGCAGACGGGCGTAGGCGCGCACGTCGGGCTCCTCCACGCTGAACGCGCGGTTCTCCAGGCCCTTGCGGTAGCGCTCCAGCCACTGCTTGCGGCCCAGGACGAAGCCGAGCGGGCCGACGCCGGCGAATTCGTCGGTGAGCAGGCCGAGGACGTCCGTCACTTCCTGTGGCATCGCGATCGACTCCCCACGAGAGCTGGCGTCGGACTTCGACGGTTCGTACGGTTCGTACCTCCAACGATAGGGTGACCCCAAAATTCTGGTAACCCCGGAAAAGCGGACAGTGCGGAGCGGTGGCGGGTGGGTCGGCGGGAGCTGAAGAAGCGGCAGATGCGGGAGCGGATCGCCGAGACCGCTTGGGGGATGTTCGCCGAGCGCGGGTTCGAGCGGGTGACCGTCGTCGAAGTCGCCGGCGCGGCGGGGGTATCGGAGGCCACGGTCTTCAACTACTTCCCCAGCAAGGAGGACTTGTTCTACTCCCGGCTGGAATCCTTCTGGGAGCGGCTGGTGGAGGCGGTATGGGTCCGGGCGCCCGGGGAGTCGGCGCTCGTCGCGTTCCGACGGCAACTGCTCGCCGACGGTGGCCTGTTGGCGCGGGTCGAGGACGGGGACGAAGAGGCGCTCGCGCAACTCCGCGCGGTGAACCGCACGATCGCCGACAGCCCGGCCCTGCGGGCGCGCGAGCGGCGGGCGTTCGCGGAGTGCGCAGAGGCGCTCGGGGCGGTGCTGGCCGACGAGGACGGCGACGTCGTGGCCCACGCGGCGGCGCACGCGCTGCTCGGGGTCCACCGGGCCCTGGTCGACCATGTACGCGACCGGATCCTGACGGACGACGACCCGAGCCGTCTGGCGGAGGATGTACGACGGCTCGCCGAGCGGGCGTTCACGCTGCTGGAGCGGGGGATGGGGGAGTACGGCGTGAGAGGGGGACCGGCGTGAGCGAGGTTCTGGTGAGCTCGGAGAGGGGCGGTCCGCTGCTGGGGCCGGAGGGTGAGGACGCACCCGTGCTTCCGGACGCCGTACGTCAGCAGCTCGCCGACTGGTTCCAGGACCGCCCCGCCGACGGCTTCCCCTCGCGGCCGCGGTTGCGCAAGCACATCGCCCAAGGGCTGGAGATCGCCCGGGCCGTCGCGAAGGCGCTGGGGCCCGAGTGGGCCGTGCGGTACCGGGACGAGCGGCACGGGTCCGTGCGGTTCGTGTGCTGGGGGTGCGGGCGGCTGCACTGGACGGCGGACGCCCACGGCACGCCGCCGCACCCCGTCGACATCCGCGTCAAGGGGTACTACGGCGCCCACCCGTTGCGCGCGGACGGCTTCGAGGACTTCGCCCCGGACGACCCCGCCGCCGCCCTCGACCTCTCCGAGGAGCTGGTCGACGACCTCAACTCCTGGGCGGGGCACGTGAAAACGGCCCTCGATGTCTGGCTGGACGACCGCGACGACGGCCGACTGGACGCCGAGTTCGCCCGTCTGCACACCGAGGGCGAGACTCTCACCGCACGGGTCGCCGACGAACTCGGCCCGGGACGCACCGTGACCTTCGACGGAATCCAGTGAACGTCAGGCCTCGCGAGGCGCCGTGCTGCCACGGTCCGTCATCCGGGGCGGCAGCAGCGTCGACTCCGGTACGGTCGCGCCGCCCATGCTCCTCATGAGGAGCTCCACCGCCCCCGTGCCCACCTCCGCCGACGGCAGGGCGACCGAGGTGATCGGCATGCGGGCGGAGGCGGCGAGTTCGTCGGGGCAGATCGCGGTGACCGAGAGGTCCGTGGGGACACGGAGACCGAGCTGCTCGAAGGCGTCGACCAACGGCTCCAGGATCGCCTCGTTGTGGACGACGACCCCTGTCAACGCCGGGTGCTCGCGCAGGAGTTGCTCGGCGACCGCGCGGGCGGCGGCGGGACCGGCCTCGCAGGGGTGGACGGAGGACGCCATCCCGTTGCGGTCGGCGGCGGCCGTGAACCCCTGAACGACCCGCTGGGCGAAGGCGGTTCGGCGCACGTACACCTCCGGCGGTGAGCCGACCAGCGCCACCACCCGGTGCCCCAGCCGCGCCAGATGCTCCACACACGCCTCCCCGGCCGCCGTGAAGTCGAGGTCGATACAGGTCAGCCCCTCCGCCGAGGCCGGAAACCCGATCAGCACCGACGGCAGGTCCAGCGCGCGCAGCAACGGCAGCCGGGGGTCCTCCAGTTGGACGTCCATCACGATCAGCGCGTCGACCAGTGCCGTGTCCGCGACCCGGCGCAGCCCCTCCTCGCCCTCCTCCTGGGTGAGCAGCAGGACGTCGTGGTCGTGGCGGCGGGCCGTCGTCACCACCGACACCGCGAACCGCATGACGACCGGCACATGGATCCCGGCCCGCAGCGGCACCACCAGCGCCAGCACGTTGGAGTGCCGGCCGGCCAGCGCCCGGGCGCCCGCGTGCGGCCGGTAGCCCAGTTCGCGCACCGCGTCCTCGACCCGGCGCCGGGTCTCCTCGGAGATCGGGCGCTTGCCGCTGAGGGCGTACGACACCGTGCTCGGCGAGACCCCGGCCCGCCGCGCCACGTCCGTGATCTTCACCATCAGCGCAGCTCCAGGGAGAGGAACCCGGTGCCGGCCGGTGCCTGGGCGAGCCGGTCACCGGCCGCCAGCGCCCACGGCGCCTTCGGGTCACCGCAGGACGCCCGCAGCGTGTCCCCTTCGCGTACGACGGTGAAGGCGACCTCGCCGACCCGTACCGTGACCTGCGCGCCCCGGGCGAGACCGTACGTCCGCAGGGTCACGCCGTCGGCGTGGTCGTAGTCGGGGCGGTCGTCCACCGCGCCGACCGGGATCACCGCGCCCGGTCTGACCAGCAACGGCACGCTCAGAAAGCCGTGTTGCTCGCGCGCCCAGCGCGGCCCGGTCACCGTCTCGCCGGTCACGAAGTGGGTCCAGGTGCCCTCGGGGACGTAGTACGCGACCTCTCCGGAGTCGCTGAACACCGGTGCCACCAGCAGATCTTGGCCGAGCATGTACTGCCGTTCCAGGTGGGCGCAGCCCGGATCGTCCGGGAACTCCAGGACCATCGCCCGCATCACCGGGACGCCCTCGGTGTGGGCGGTGCGGGCGGCCTCGTAGAGATAGGGCATCAGACTGAGCTTGATCCGGGTGAAGTGCCGTAGGACGTCGACCGATTCCTCGTCGAAGAGCCAGGGGACCCGGTAGGAGGAGCTGCCGTGCAGCCGGCTGTGGGAGGACAACAGGCCGAAGGCGAGCCAGCGTTTGAAGAGTTCCGGGGTCGGGGTGCCCTCGAAGCCGCCGATGTCGTGGCTCCAGAAGCCGAAGCCGGACAGGCCCAACGACAGCCCGCCGCGCAGGGATTCGGCCATCGCCTCGTACGTCGACTCGCAGTCGCCGCCCCAGTGCACCGGGAACTTCTGGCTGCCGGCCGTCGCCGAGCGGGCGAAGACCACCGCCTCCTGTTCGCCTCGGTGCTTGCGCAGCACGTCGAAGACCGTGCGGTTGTAGAGGTAGGTGTAGTAGTTGTGCATCCGCTCCGGGTCGGAGCCGTCCGCCCAGGCCACGTCCTCCGGGACCCGCTCGCCGAAGTCGGTCTTGAAGCAGTCGACGCCCTGCGCGAGCAGCGCCTCCAGCTTGGCCGCGTACCAGTCGCGGGCGGCCGGGGAGGTGAAGTCGACCAGGGCCATGCCGGGTTGCCACAGGTCCCACTGCCAGACGCTGCCGTCCGGGCGCCTGAGCAGATGCCCGAGCGCCTTGCCCTCGGCGAACAGCGGGGAGCGCTGGGCGATGTACGGGTTGATCCACACGGAGACCCTCAGGCCGCGCGCGTGCAGCCGGGCCAGCATGCCCTCCGGGTCGGGGAAGACCCGCGGATCCCACTGGAAGTCGCACCAGTTGAACTCGCGCATCCAGAAGCAGTCGAAGTGGAAGACGGAGAGCGGGAGTTCGCGCTCCTTCATGCCGTCGATGAAGGAGGTCACCGTCTCCTCGTCGTAGGAGGTGGTGAAGGACGTCGAGAGCCAGAGGCCGAAGGACCAGGCGGGCGGGAGAGCGGGACGGCCGGTGAGGGCCGTGTACTTGCGCAGGATGTCCTTCGGGGTCGGCCCGTAGACGACGTAATACGTCAACTGCTGGGTCTCGGCGCTGAATTGGACCCGGGAGACCGCCTCCGACCCGACCTCGAAGGAGACCTTGCCCGGGTGGTCGACGAAGACGCCGTAGCCCGCGTCGGTCAGGTAGAGCGGGACGTTCTTGTACGCCTGCTCGGTGGCCGTGCCGCCGTCGGCGTTCCAGATGTCGACGACCTGGCCGTTCTTGACGAGCGGGCCGAAGCGTTCGCCGAGACCGTAGACCGAGGTGCCGACGCCGAGGTTGAGCTGTTCGCGCAGGTAGTGGGCGCCGCTCGCGGTCTCGCGCATGATGCCCATGCCCTTGGGGCCGCTGGAGGTCAGCACCCGGCCGTGGGCGAGGAAGTCCACGTGCCAGGGGCCGGTGCGGGCCACCCGGACCGACAGCGCGCCCGAGGTGAGGGTCGCGTGCTCCTCGTCGTACTCCGTGTGGACCGCGAACTCCTCCTTCGCCAGCTCGAATTCGGGCCCGCGCGGCTGCTCGCCCTCGAAGTGCGTGACGGTGACGCCGATGACGTCCGGCATCGGGGTGTGCGCGCTGATCGTCACGACCGGTCCCTTCAGCAGGTCGCCGCGGTGGCGGATGGGCTGGGTCGGCGCGTGGATCTCCAACGAGCCGTCCGACGCGGTGACATCGAGCACCTCGACCGGGTGGGCCGCGGTGACTCCGTCACGCAGCAGCCAGTAACCGTCGGTGAACTTCACCAGGAACCTCCGGAGGTGCCCGGCCCGGTGGGGAAAGGCGCCCGCGCGACCGGGCGGGCCGGGCGCCGCACGCGGCGAGAACCAGGGGCTGTCCGGCGGATCAGGCCGGCTGCGAGAAGCGGTGCTTTCCGGTGCAGGTGAGCGGGGCTGGGTGCGTCTGGCTGCAAGGCGGAGGAGGGCGGCGACGCGATGGTGGTGCCCCCCTGCGAGGTTGTTCGAGCGTGGGGGAGTCGGCAACCGACGACAACGCCGCGGACGGGCGTGCCCAGCCCCGCGACGCCGGACTGATCCGCCGGACAGCCCCTGGGGGCGGACGAGGGAGCGGGGGCGCTTCGCCGGGTGTACCGGGCGGCCGCCCGGCCTGGGACAGGGGTCACGTGGGGGGTCCTTACTTCACGGCTCCCACGGCGATGCCGCGGGTGAGCGTTCGCTGGAAGAGGAGGAAGAACACGAGCGCGGGGAGCACGCCGAGCAGGGCGGCCGCGTTGGTCATGGTGGCGTCCATCATCTGCTGGCCCTGGAGGACGCCGAGGGCCACCGACACCGTCTGGTTGTCGTTGGAGATCAGCATGACCAGCGGGAGCAGGAACTCGTTCCAGGTCCAGATGAAGAAGAAGACCAGCAGGACACCGAGGGTGGGGCGGCTGACCGGGACGACGATCCGCCACAGCACCTGCCACTTGTTCGCGCCGTCGATGCGGGCCGCCTCCAGGATCTCGCGGGGGAAGCGGCCGAGCACGGCGGACAGCAGATAGGTGCCGAACGCGGCCTGGATCACCGTGAACACGATGACCACGCTCAGCCGGGTGTCGTAGAGACCGGCCTGCTTGCTCAGCCAGTAGACGGGGTAGACCAGCGCCTCCTGCGGCAGCAGGTTCGCCAGCACGAAGAAGGCGAGCACCCAAGTCCGGCCTTTTATACGGCCGATGCCGATCGCATACGCGTTCAGTACCGACAGGACCACCGCGCCGATCGCCACACTCCCGCTGATCAGAAGGGAGTTGACGAGTTTCTGCGTGTAGTCGACGCGCTCCCAGAAGTCCTTGAGGCCGTCCAGGTAGAGGCCGTCGGGGAGATGCAGCGGGCCGTTCTGGGCGTACTCCGCGGGGGACTTGAAGGCGTTGACCGCGACGATCAGGAACGGCACGACCATGAACAGGGCCGCGACACACAGCGCGACCAGCACCGGGTAGCGGCGCAGGGCGGTCGTCATGACACCTCCCCTTCCTCCGCGCGGGTCTGGAGCTTCAGGCCGACCAGGGACAGGGCGAGGACGAGCACCGTGAGCACCGTGGAGATCGCGGCGCCGTAGCCGACCTGCGTCTTCTCGAAGAACGTGGTGAAGGAGAAGTAGGACGGTACGTCGGTGGCGCCGCCCGGGCCGCCCTTGGTCAGGACGTACACCGCGCCGAACACCTTCAGCGCGGCGATCGTGCACCAGGTCAGCACGACGTAGATCTCGGGGCGGATCTGCGGCAGCGTGACGTGCCAGAAGCGGCACCACCAGCCCGCGCCGTCCAGTTCGGCAGCCTCGTGCAGCTGCGGGTCGACGCGTTGCAGGCCCGCCATGAAGACGACCAGCGGGAAGCCGAGTTGGACCCAGACCATCACGCCCATGACGGTGTACAGCGCGAGGTCCGGGTCGCCGAGCCAGTCCTGCCGCCAGCTCGACAGGCCCACGGCTTTGAGGAGTGCGTTCAGGGAGCCGTCGTCGGGTGCGAGGATCCAGCTCCAGACGATGCCCGCGACCGCGATCGGCAGCACCTGGGGGAGGTAGAAGCAGGCGCGCAGGATCGCGGCGATCCGGGGGCCGAAGTGCCGGCCGACGTAGTCGAACAGGGCGGTGGCCAGGACGAGCCCGAGTGCCGTGGGGATCGCGGCCATCGCGACGACCATGAACAGGCTGTGCCGGAAGGACGCCCAGAACTCCGAATCGTCCAGCAGCTCACGGTAGTTGGCGAGCCCGGTCCAGTGCGGGGTGCCCACGCCCTGCCAGTCGGTGAAGCTCAGGCCGGTGTTCATCAGGAACGGCACGATCACCACGGCCAGGAAGGCGAGCACCCCGGGCAGCAGGAACAGGGCGTAGGAGGAGCGGGGGCGGCGCGGGGGCCGGCTCGGGGTGCCCTCGCCGGCCGTCCGCGAACCTCGTTCGACGGTCACCGTCATTGCTTGGGCGCGCCCTTGTCGTAGGCCTCCTGCAAGGAGTCCAGATAGCCCGCCGGCTTGTCGCTGCCGGTGAGCAGCTTCTGGGTCTCGGAGACGAGGACGTCGTAGAAGCCCGGGACCGGCCAGTCGGGGTAGAAGGCCAGACCGTCGTTCTTCGAGAGGGTGTTGAAGTTCTCGATCAGGGTCTTGGACTGCGGGTCGGTGATGGCAGCCGCGTCGGCCGCGACCGGGACGCCGCCCGAATTGCCCAGCAGGTTCTGGATCTTGGGGGACAGGGTGATGTCGATGAAGTCGTAGGCGAGGTCCTTGTTCTTCGAACCCTTGGGCACCACCCAGAGGTTGCCGCCGGAGCCGAGCGTGAGCCGGGAGTCCGGCCACAGGAAGGTGCCCCAGTCGAACTTGCTCTCCGCCTTGAAGCGGCCGAACCACCAGGTGCCGGAGAAGAAGATCGGTGCCTTGCCCGAGGTGAAGGAGGTGCCGGCCTTCTCCTCGTTCTGGCCGCTGGAGGACTTGCCGAAGTAGCCCTTCTTCACCCAGTCGGCGAAGGTCTGGGCGCCGTAGGTCCAGGCCGCGTCGTGGAAGTCCGTCCTGCCCTTGTAGAGCTGGTAGGCGTCGACCCACGAGCGGTCGGCCTTGGAGAGGGCGAGCTGGTAGAGGTACTGCTGGGCGGGGTAGGCGGCACCGCCGTTGGCGAGCGGGGTGACCCCCTCGGCGACGAACTTGTCCATGGCGGCGGTCAGTTCACCGAGCGTTGTCGGCTCGGCGATGCCGTACTTCTTGAAGAGGTCCTTGTTGTAGTAGACCAGCGTGTACTCGGCGTAGTCGGGGACGCCGTACCAATTCCCCGAACCCATCACGCCGTTGGTGTCGTACTGGCTCGTGGTGCGGACGCTCGGGCTGAGCTTCTTGGCCCAGCCGCGCTTCGTCGCCTCCGCGGTCAGGTCGGTCAGCAGGCCCTGCTTGGAGAGCAGGCCCGCCGTCGCGTTGCCCTTGTTGTACTCCATGATGTCGGGCGCGTCCGAGGAGTTGAGGACCATCGGCGCGGTCTTCTGGATCTGGTCGAAGCCCTTCTCCTCGAACTCCACCTTCACGCCGGGGTGTCGGTCCTCGAACTCCTTGATCGCCTCCTTCCACGCGATGCCCATCGCGCTGGTCGGACCCTCGTAGTGCCACAGCCGCAGCGTCTTCCCGTCGGACGACCCGCTGTCGGAGCCTCCGCAGGACGCGAGCAGCAGCGATCCGGTCAGGATCACCGCCGCCGTCGCCGCACGCCTTCGTGCCGTCAACATCCAGTACCTCCGGGGGAGTCGGATGGTTCGTCGGGCCGGGTCGTCACGCGGGAGCGTCGAATCGATTCGATGCGTGACGTCGAAGCGCTTCGACGGAGGAAGGTATGAGGCGGCTGTGAGGGCGTCAATGGGGTGCGCAGGAATTGGGGGGAAGCGGTTCGACGGCGGGTGGCCGGAAGCGATTCGACGGGCGGTGGCCGGAAGCGATTCGACGGGTGTCAGTCGCTGGGGGTCCGGTGCGCGGACGTCAGCGCGATCATCAGGGCGATCGCGGCGGCGGCGACCGGGACGCCGTAACCCGCCACCGGCGAGGCGTGTTCGACGGTCCAGCCGCCGGCCGCGCTGCCGCAGGCGATACCGCCGAGCAGGCCGGTCACCGCGAGGGTCATGCCCTCGTTGAGGCGGCCGGGCGGGGTGCGGCGCTGGACCAGGGTCATACCGGTGACCATCGTCGGGGCGGTCGCCATCCCGGCGACCAGGAGGGCGCCGGCCACGGCGAGGAGCGAGCCGGTGAGGGCGGCGGCGAGCAGGGGGAGCGTCAGCAGGGCGGTCAGCGCGGCGACGCACCCCACGTACCGGTCCTCGGGGCGGCCGGTCCGTCGTACGGCGCCGTAGACCAGGCCCGCCGCGCACGACCCCGCGGCCTGGAGCGCGAGCACGACTCCGGCGGCGGTGCGGTGTCCCTGCGCGTCGGCGAAGGCGATCGTGACGACCTCCATGGAGCCGAACACGGCGCCCATGGCGAGGCAGACGGCGAGGAGCGGGGGGAGGCCGGGGGCGCGGAGGAGGGACTTCGCGGGGGCGGGCGGATGGTGGCGGTCCTGCGAGGGAGGGGGTTCCGTCGACCGCTGTGACGTGAAGACCAGCATGCCCGTCACCAGCAGCAGGGCCCCTGCCAGCGTGCCCGCCTCGGGGAAGAACGTGGCGCACAGGGTCGCCGCCAGGACCGGGCCCAGCATGAAGCACAGTTCGTCCGCGGCCTGTTCGAAGGAGTTCGCCACGTGCAGGGACCTCTCGTCGCCGTCGAGGAGATGGACCCAGCGGGCACGGGAGAGGCCGCCGATGTTGGGGGTCGTGGCGGTGGCGGCGTACGACACGAAGAGCGTCCACGCGGGTGCGCCGTACCGCACGCACAGCAGCAGCGCGAGCGAGCCGAGCGCGGCGAGGAGCGTGGCCGGTACGGCGATCCGCGCCTGCCCGTACCGGTCGACGAGCCGCGCGGTCCACGGGGCGACCACCGCCGTCGCCGCGAGGCCGATCGCGGTGACGGCGCCGGCGAGGGCGTACGACCCCCGGGACCCGGCGATCATCACGACCGCGCTCACGCTGAACATCCCCATGGGAAGCCGGGCGAGGAGATTCCCGAGGGTGAAGGCGCGGGCGCCGGGGGTGGCCAGGAGGCGGCGGTAGGGGCCGGGGGAGCGGGGGGTACGGGGGGTGTGGGGGCCTCGGGGGGTGAAGTCGGCGATGACGAGGGCGTCGCCGGTGGTCGTGAAGAGGGGCTGGAGGGCAGGCGGTTCAGCTCGGGTTTGTCTGGGCGGCGGGGTGGCCGGGTGTCTCGACGGTGTGATCGGCGCGGTGCCGCTGTCGCCGGGGCGGGCAGCCGAGTCGGCGTTCTCATCGCTCGGGCGGGCGGGCGGCGCGGTGTTTCCGTGGCCGGGGCGGGCAGCCGACGTGGTGTTTCCGTGGCCCGGGCGGGCAGCCGAGCCGGTGTTCCCATCGCTCCGGCGGGCAGCCGGCACGGTGCCGCTGTCGCCGGGGCGGGCAGCCGGGTCGGTGTTCCCATCGTTCGGGCGGGCAGCCGGCGCGGTGTTTCCGTGGCTCGGGCGGGCAGTCGAGTCGGTGTTCCCATCGTTCGGGCGGGCAGCCGGCGCGGTGTTTCCGTGGCTCGGGCGGGCAGCCGAGACGGTGTTCCCATCGCCCGGGCGGGCAGTCGACGAGGCGCCCATGGCCCTCGGCCGACCGGCTCCCAGCTCCGTCGGCTCGGTGGCTCGTGTACGTCTGTCTCGGGCTCGTTGCGGCATGCACCCACCGTCGCCCCCGGCCGATCACCCGGTCCAACACCTGCCCCGCCCCGATTCACGCACCCCCGTTGTAAGTTCGCCGGATGTCCGTACCCCGTCATCTCGACCCCCGGCTCCTGCGCGGCTTCCTCGCCGTCGTCGACGAGTTGCACTTCACGCGGGCCGCGGCCCGGCTCTACGTCGCCCAGCAGGCGCTCAGTCGGGATGTGCGGCGGCTGGAGCGGGAGCTCGGTGTGGAGCTGTTCGTCCGGACGACCCGTCAGGTCACGCCGACGTCCGACGGCGAGCGGCTGGTGCCGTACGCCCGCGCCGTGCTCGCCGCGCAGGACGACCTGCTCGCCGCCTTCACGCAGGCCCGCCCGCTCCTCGTGGACCTGAACTCCCCGGGCCTGGGCACCGCCCGCCGGGTGCTGGACCGGGCCCGGGAACTCGCCCCCGACCACGAGCTGATGGCCCGTTACGAGAGCGGTCTGACCTGGGCCGCCGGTGAGATCGTCGCGGGCCGCCTCGACGCCTCCTTCGGCCGGTTCGCGGGGCTCGCCCCGGCGCTGCGGGCGGGCCTGGAGCACCAGCCCGTCCGCTACGAGCCCATGGCGGTCGTGCTGCCCGAGGACCACCCCCTGGCCGCCCTCGACCGGGTCCCGCTGGCCGCGCTGAAGGGCGAGAGCGTCTACGCCGGGGCCGGAAATCCCCGTACCGAAGAATGGACCGATCTCGCTCGTCGGCTGTTCGAAGGCCGGGGCGTGGACGTGGCCGCGCCGGCCCCGCTCGCCGTCGGTCACGAGGAGTTCGAGCGGATCATGTCCAAGACCCGGAACCCGGTCCTCGCGGTCGTCGATTTTCCGGCCATGCCCGCAACGGTGCTGCGTCCGTTGGTCGATCCCGTTCCGCTGTCACCCGTGTCGCTGGTGTGGCGCAAGGGACTGAGGCATGCGGGACTGGCGGCCCTCCGCCGGGCAGTGCTCGAACTGTCCGTCGAACAGGGGTGGTTGCGGCAGCCCGTCGATGGATGGATTCCAGCCACCGATCAGCGGGTGATGAGCGCCCACAATTGACACGCGGCGAACACGCAACCTCCTCGTGCGCTACATTCGGGATCTGAGCACAGTGTGATAAAGGGGGCGTTCGGACCGGGTGGGGGCCCGGTCGGGCCAGGGTGCTCAAGGTCTACGCGCACCCGGAACGGTCCCGTGGGGGGATGTGCGTGCGTGTGAAGAAGTGGCCAGAAGACGCCCAACCGGAATGGCCCGAGGTTGCATCAGCGACTCGGGAGACACCGGTGACGGGGAACAACACCCAGACCTTCCCGGAAACCAGAGGAACCGGAGTCCCGGTCGCGGGCTTCGCCGACGGCCCGACAGGGGCCCTGCCGGGCAAGGGCGACCACCGCGCCGCCCGGCGCCGAGCGAGAGACCTCCCCGGCGCCCCGAAGAGCGGCCCGGGCATGAAGGGCGGGCAGGGCCTGTCGAAGGGCACCCTCGCCACCCCGTCCTCAGCGGACGCCTCCGGCGACTTTCCGGCCACGGCCGGGGAGGTCCCCGGTGGGTCCGCGGGCTTCGGGAGCTTCGGGGGCAAGGCCGGTGACGTCCCCGGGGCGTCGGACGGCTTCGCGGGTACGGCCCCTGACGCCTCCGGCCCGTCCGCCGGCCTCCCGGGTGCGCCCGGGGACTTCCCCGGTGTGCCGAGAGCCGGTCGTGGCGGGGACATACCCGAGCCGCCCGGTCGTAAGGCCGTCGTCCGGGACCCGTGGGGCGAGTCCGGCGGCGCCGGGCAGACCCACGACCCGCACGAGGTGACCGTCCAGCTCGACGCCATAAGCGTGCAGGGCGACCAGCTCGTCGAGGGCGCTCCCGTCGGCGACGGCGAGGGCTCCGAGGGCCCCGTCTTCGTCGACGAGTCGGGCCGCCGCAGCCGCCGTTACCGCCGTATCGGCATGGTCGTCGGTCTGGCCTGCGCGGTCTACGCCGTCGTCATCGTCATCACGCTGCTGTCCGGCAACTCCAACGCGCCCTGGCTCCCGGTGACCGGTCCGAAGGACGACACCCCGGCCGGGAAGGTCGACACCAGCCCGCTGCCCGCGGACCCGGCCGAGCCGGCCGCCTCCGCCGGAGTGATCCCGGGGACCACGCCGACGGTGAGCGGCGGGGTGACACCGACACCCGGGGCGAGCGCCACGGCGCCCGGGGTCGGAGCGAGTCCGGCCAAGCCGGGGGCGTCCGTCGCTCCGTCGGCGACGGCCACCAAGCCGGGCGCCGATCCGTCGGTCAGCACCGGTCCGTCCACGGCGCCGTCGCAGTCGGTCGAGCCGCCGCCGGTCAGCCCCGACCCGCCCGCCAGCAGCCCTCCCGAGCCTTCGGTCGCTCCGAGTGAGAGCACCGGCGGCGGCAGTGCCGGGCCCGGCACCGTCGCCGACGGCCCCGCCTCGCCCGCGCCCGTCGCCTCGGAGACCGGCGCCGCGCCCGCGGCTCCCGCCGCCCCCTCCGACGCCCCGATCTCCCCGTCCCCGGAGCACATCCTCTGATGGCATCCCGCACCCGCCGTCACGGGGCCGCACCTGGAGCCCCCGACGGCTCCAGGCGCCGCCGCCTGCCCATGCGCCTGCTGCTGCCCCTGCTCGTCCTCGTCGCCCTGATGGCGATGCTGATGCTGCGGGGCTACGTCCACAGCGAGATCCTCGCCGACCACCGCATCCAGCCCGAGGCCTCCGCCGACAAGGTGCCGGAGAGGATCCTCGACGGCGGCCCGGTGATCGACACCCGCAACGGGCGCACCACCAGCCTGAAGGTCCCCGACCACCGTCTCGTCCTCACCTTCGACGACGGCCCGGACCCGACATGGACGCCCAAGGTCCTCGACGTTCTGAAGAAGCACGACGCCCACGCGGTCTTCTTCGTCACCGGCACCATGGCCTCCCGCTACCCGGAGCTGGTCAGGCGCATGGTCGCGGAGGGCCACGAGGTCGGACTGCACACCTTCAACCACCCCGACCTGTCCTTCCAGACGAAGAAGCGCATCGACTGGGAGCTGTCCCAGAGCCAGCTCGCGCTCGCCGGCGCGGCCGGTATCCGCACCTCGCTGTTCCGGCCGCCGTACTCCTCCTTCGCCGACGCCATGGACAACAAGTCCTGGCCGGTCACCGAGTACATCGGCACCCGCGGCTACATCACGGTCGTCAACAACACCGACAGCGAGGACTGGCGCAAGCCCGGCGTCCGGGAGATCCTGCGCCGCGCGACCCCGCACGGCGGCAAGGGCGCGATCGTGCTGATGCACGACTCCGGCGGCGACCGCCACCAGACGGTCCAGGCGCTGGACCGGTTCCTGCCGGAGATGCAGGACAAGGGGTACGCGTTCGACAACCTCACCGAGGCCCTCGACGCCCCCAGCGCGCACACCCCGGTCACCGGGGCCGAGCTGTGGAAGGGCAGGGCGTGGACCTTCCTGGTCCAGGCGTCCGAGCACATCACCGACGTCCTGGTGACCGGTCTCGCGATCATCGGCTCGCTGGTCATCGGCCGGTTCGCGCTGATGCTGCTGCTGTCGGTCGTGCACGCCCGCAAGGTGCGGCGCCGCGGCTTCCGCTGGGGGCCGCCGGTCACCGAACCGGTGTCGGTGCTCGTGCCGGCGTACAACGAGGCCAAGTGCATCGAGAACACCGTGCGTTCGCTGATGGCCAGTGAGTACCCCATCGAGGTGCTCGTCATCGACGACGGGTCGAGCGACGGCACCGCCCGCATCGTCGAGGCGATGGGCCTGCCGAACGTCCGGGTCGTCCGCCAGCTCAACGCGGGCAAGCCCGCCGCGCTCAACCGCGGCCTGGCGAACGCCCGTCACGACATCATCGTGATGATGGACGGCGACACCGTCTTCGAGCCGTCGACCGTCCGCGAACTGGTGCAGCCGTTCGGCGACTCCCGGGTCGGCGCGGTCGCCGGCAACGCCAAGGTCGGCAACCGCGACTCGCTCATCGGGGCCTGGCAGCACATCGAGTACGTGATGGGCTTCAACCTCGACCGCCGTATGTACGACATGCTGCGCTGCATGCCGACCATCCCGGGCGCGGTCGGAGCCTTCCGTCGTACGGCTCTGGAGCGGGTCGGCGGGATGAGCGAGGACACCCTCGCCGAGGACACCGACATCACCATGGCCATGCACCGCGACGGCTGGCGCGTGGTCTACGCCGAGAACGCCCGCGCCTGGACCGAGGCCCCGGAGTCCGTGCAGCAGCTGTGGTCACAGCGCTACCGATGGTCGTACGGCACCATGCAGGCGATCTGGAAGCACCGCCGGGCCCTGGTGGAGCGGGGCCCCTCGGGGCGCTTCGGCCGCGTCGGCCTGCCCCTGGTCTCCCTCTTCATGGTGGTCGCCCCGCTGCTGGCCCCGCTGATCGACGTCTTCCTTCTCTACGGCGTCGTCTTCGGCCCCACCGAGAAGACCGTGCTGGCCTGGCTGGGCGTCCTGCTGATCCAGGTGGTCTGCGCCGCGTACGCCTTCCGGCTGGACCGCGAGAAGATGACCCACCTCATCTCGCTGCCGTTGCAGCAGATCCTCTACCGCCAACTCATGTACGTCGTGCTGCTCCAGTCCTGGATCACGGCCCTCACCGGCGGCCGCCTGCGCTGGCAGAAGCTGCGCCGCACGGGTGTCGTCGAGGCCCCCGGCGGCCCGGTGCCGCGCCAGCGCAGCACCAGCGACAGTGACCGGAGGCCCGTCGGATGACGCACGGACACTCGACGGGGCGGCAGCCCTACGACATCTACCGGAGCCACGACGCCGCGGACCCGGCGCGTATCCCCGAGCAGCGGACCGCGGGGCCCGAGCCCGCCGCCGCAAAGGCTCCCCAACGCCCCGGCCGCGACCGCTACCTGGACCTGCTGCGCTCGATCGCCCTGGTCCGCGTGGTCGTCTACCACCTCTTCGGCTGGGCGTGGCTGACGGTCCTGTTCCCCTCGATGGGCGTGATGTTCGCGCTCGCCGGCTCGCTGATGGCGCGCTCCCTGAGCCGCCCCGCCTGGGGCGTGATCCGGGGCCGGGTCAGGCGACTGCTGCCGCCGCTGTGGGCGTTCAGCGCGATCGCGCTGACGATGATGTTCGTCGGCGGCTGGGACCTCGCCAAGGACCCGGACCACAGCGGAATCTGGGGCCTGGTCGAGCTGGGCAACTACATCCTGCCGGTGGGCGCCCCGCCGTTCCCGCTGAGCGTCGGCTCCGAGTCGGGGTGGCTGGAGAACACCTGGGCGGAGCAGGCGGCGGGCGTGCTGTGGTACCTGCGCGCCTACCTGTGGTTCGTGGTGGCGTCCCCGGCGCTGCTGTGGGCGTTCCGCCGGGCGCCGTGGCCGACCCTGCTGGCCCCGCTGGGCCTGACGGCGATCGTCGGCACGGGCCTGGTGGCGATCCCCGGCGAGACGGGCAACGCGGTCACCGACTTCGCGGTCTTCTGCGGCTGCTGGCTGCTGGGCTTCGCCCACCAAGAGGGCTTCCTGGCGCAGGTGCCCCGCTATGTGGCGGTCTCCTGCGCGACCGTGGTGATGGCCTTCGGCCTGTGGTGGGCCTCCGGCCATCTGGGCCCCGAGGGCTGGGACCTGAACGACATCCCGCTGGCCCAGGCGACCTGGAGCTTCGGATTCGTCGTCATCCTGCTCCTGTACTCGCCCTCCTGGCAGGAGCTGCCGGGCAGACTGGCCCGCTGGGACAAACTGGTGACCCTGTCCAACAACCGGGCCGTCACGATCTACCTCTGGCACAACCTGATGCTCATGGCCACGTTCCCGCTGGTCGACGCCGCCTACCGGCTCCCGTTCCTGCAGAGCGACCGCGCGACCTCCGCACTCGACTCCACCTACGCCCTGTGGACCTTCGTCCTGGTCTGGCCCCTCATCGGCCTCGCCATCCTGGCCTTCGGCTGGATCGAGGACATCGCGGCGAAACGCAGCCCCCGCCTCTGGCCGAACGGCACCGACCGCACCCGCCGCCGGGCAACCGCCGCACACCGCTCCTGAGGGGGACGGGAGGTCTTCGTAACGTAGGGTCGCAAGGACCTCTCATCCCGGCCGCGGGCGGGGTGAGAGCAAAGTTCCTTTCCGGTCACCCGGTGCCACAGGGTGGAAACGCGCTCTCCCTACCTTCGGGATCAGCCACTCGTAGCAGGACTGAGCCCCGTCGCACCGTGGAGGCGTCATGACAGCCCCTAGTACAGCCCCCGCACCCCCGAGCAGGGGCGGCCGCTGGATCGACCAGTGGGACCCGGAGGACGAGACCTTCTGGGCGGAGAAGGGGGAGAAGATCGCCCGGCGCAATCTGTTCTTCTCCGTGCTCTCCGAGCACATCGGGTTCTCCATCTGGACCCTGTGGTCCGTGCTGGTGCTCTTCATGGGCCCGGAGTACGGGCTCACCCCCGCCGACAAGTTCCTGCTGACGTCGATGGTGACGCTGGTCGGCGCGGTCGTGCGGGTGCCGTACACCTTCGCCGTCGCGATCTTCGGCGGGCGGAACTGGACGATCATCTCCGCCGCACTCCTGCTCGTCCCCAGCGTCGCCGCCTTCACGGTGATGGAGCCCGGCACCTCCTTCTCCACCTTCCTGCTGGTCGGCCTGCTGGCCGGCATCGGCGGCGGCAACTTCGCCTCCTCCATGACCAACATCAACGCCTTCTTCCCGCTGCGGAAGAAGGGCTGGGCGCTCGGCCTGAACGCCGGCGGCGGCAACATCGGCGTCGCGGCGATCCAGCTGGTCGCCCTCGCCGTCATCGGCGCCAGCGGCGGCCCCCGGGTACTGCTCGGGATCTACATCCCCTTCATCGTCGTCGCCGCGGTCCTCGCCGCCCTCTTCATGGACAACCTCTCGTCCGTGAAGAACGACACCGGTGCCGCCAAGGACGCCGTGAAGGAGGGACACACCTGGATCATGTCCTTCCTCTACATCGGCACCTTCGGCTCCTTCATCGGCTACAGCTTCGCCTTCGGGCAGGTGCTGACGAACCAGTTCGGCCGTACGCCGCTCCAGGCCACCTACCTCACCTTCATCGGCCCGCTGATCGGCTCCCTGATCCGGCCCGTCGGCGGCTGGCTCGCCGACCGGTACGGCGGCGCGAAGATCACGCTCTGGAACTACGTCGCGATGGCCGCCGCCACCGCCGTCCTGGTAGTCGCCAGCATGCAGAAGTCGCTGCCGCTGTTCGTGACCGCCTTCGTCGTGCTCTTCACGCTCACCGGCATCGGCAACGGATCGACGTTCAAGATGATCCCCGGCATCTTCCAGAAGAAGGCCCTGGCCCTGGGTCTCGAAGGGGAAGCGGCAGTGCTGCACGGCCGTCGTATCTCCGGTGCCTCCATGGGGCTCATCGGCGCGGTCGGTGCGCTCGGCGGTGTCGGCATCAACATGGCCTTCCGCCAGTCCTTCCTCTCCTACGGCTCCGGCACCGGCGCCTTCGTGGCCTTCCTCGCCTACTACGGCCTCTGCTTCGTGGTCACCTGGGCCGTATACCTTCGCCGTACGGCCGGAAAGGTCCAGTCCACTGAGACCACCTCCGAGGCGAAGCCGCAGCTCAGCTACGCCGAGGTGTGACGTAACACCAGCGACATCAACCCGAACCGAGCCTGTCACGAGCCGTTGACAGGCTCGCTCGGCATGTAGGTGTACGCCCCAGTGCAAACATGTACGAAACGGGTACGACGACTCGAGTGCGGAACGAGAGCCATGTACGAGCAACAGCAACCGGCAGAGCAGAACAGCCCCCTCGCGGGCTTCACCGTGGGTGTCACGGCCGCGCGCCGTGCCGACGAACTCGGTGCCCTGCTCCAGCGCCGCGGGGCCGCCGTACTGCACGCGCCCGCCCTGCGGATCGTGCCCCTCGCCGACGACAGTGAACTGCTCGCGGCGACCAAGGGGCTGATCGACCAGGCGCCCGACGTGGTGGTGGCCACGACCGCCATCGGGTTCCGGGGGTGGGTCGAGGCCGCCGACGGGTGGGGGCTCGGCGAGCCGCTGCTGGACCGGCTGCGCGGGGTGGAGCTGCTCGCGCGCGGGCCCAAGGTCAAGGGCGCGATACGGGCCGCCGGGCTGACGGAGGAGTGGTCGCCGTCGTCCGAGTCCATGGCCGAGGTGCTGGACCGGCTCCTGGAGGAGGGGGTCGAGGGCCGCCGTATCGCCATCCAGCTGCACGGCGAGCCGCTGCCCGGGTTCGTGGAGGCGCTGCGTGCCGGGGGAGCGGAGGTCGTGGGGGTGCCGGTGTACCGGTGGATGCCGCCCGAGGACATCGCCCCCGTCGACCGGCTGCTGGACGCGGCCGTCTCGCGCGGTCTCGACGCGCTGACCTTCACCAGCGCGCCCGCGGCGGCGTCGCTGCTGTCCCGGGCCGAGGGCCGCAAGCTGCTGCCCGAACTGCTCGCCGCCCTCAGCCACGACGTGTTGCCGGCCTGTGTCGGGCCGGTCACCGCGCTGCCGCTCCAGGCGCGCGGGATCGACACGGTCCAGCCGGAGCGCTTCCGGCTCGGACCGCTGGTGCAGCTGCTGTGCAAGGAGCTGCCCGGGCGGGCCCGCGCCCTGCCGATCGCCGGGCACCGGGTGGAGATCCGGGGCCACGCGGTGCTGGTGGACGGCGCCCTGCGCCCGGTCCCGCCGGCCGGCATGTCCCTCCTGCGCGCCCTCTCCCGGCGCCCGGGCTGGGTGGTCTCCCGAGCCGAACTCCTCCGAGCCCTCCCGGGCGCCGGCAAGGACGAACACGCCGTGGAGACGGCCATGGCCCGCCTCCGCACGGCCCTCGGCGCCCCGAAACTGATCCAGACAGTGGTGAAACGCGGCTACCGCCTGGCCCTGGACCCGGCGGCGGACGCGAAGTACTCGGACGGGTAAGCCCTGCGGGCGGCCGCCCGGGGAAGGCGCGCTGCGTGTGCACGCGGGTCGGGCCGGGGAGCGCTGGGCGGGGGCGAGCGGGGTGGGTCGCGCAGGCTTGAGGGGCGGCGCGAGGTTCCCCCGCAGGGTGGCTGGGGAAGGCGCGCGGCGCGTGAACTCGGGCCGGGCCGGGGAGCGCTGGGCGAGGGCGAGCCGGGCGGGTTGCGCAGGGCCGACGGTCGGCGTGAGGCCCTCGGAGGGCGCGTCGGCCGAGGGGACCGTGTGCCTGACCGTGGGCGCGAGGCCCCGCGGTGAGGGTCGCCGTCCTGCCGTACACGGCTCGGGCGCGCCGCCGGTCAAGGGCGCGCAGTGCGGGCATCCGGGGGGCGGATCGCGCGGTCCGGCGTTCGGACAGGGGCCTGGTGACCGGCGTCAGCGTCCCTCGGGGTGCTGTGTTCAGCCGCGACCGGGCGGTCGGCGTGGCCGTTCCTCGCGGCGTTGTGTTCAGGTGTGGCGCGGCAGTCCCCCGCCCGTTCCTCGCGGTCCCGTGTCCCGGTGAAGCCCAGCGGTCGGGCGCTCATCCCGCCAGGAGACGCCCCCGACCCGGTGCCGCGTACACGCGCGGGCCGGTACGAGGGGGTTCCGGCCGCGCGAGCGGGAGGGCACTGTTAGGGGAGAGCCCCGGAGCGCGCCACCGACCCCCTCCATACCGGGGCACCCCTAGGCGGTGACAGGCACATGGCACTGGGTACGGCCACGGTCGCGTACGAGCTGCGGTTCGATGCCGGACGGATCTGTCTCGACCTCCTCGCGACCACCCACCCCGGGGAACGGCTCGACTCCACGGCGGTGCTGTGCGCCTGGATCACCGGTTCCGGGCTGGTGCCCGACGGCACTTCGCTCACCCACGCGGACGCCTCCTGGCTCGTCGGCTTCCGCGAACTGCGCGGCCGGGTCGGACAGTTGGTGCGCGGCGCCCCCGGACACGGCTACGACCTGGCGCTCGCCCACGTCAACGACGCGGCCCGCGCCGCGCCCCCGGCGCCCCGCGCCGTGACCGACGAAGACGGCACCCTCGTCCGCGAGTTGGACGGTCCGCCGCAGTGCGCGGCGCTGCTCGGGGCGATCGCCCGGGACGCCGTGGAGCTGCTCACCGACCCGGTCGCGCGGGCCGCGATCAGACAGTGCGAAGGGGACACCTGCCCCATCGTCTATCTCGACACATCCCGGGGACGCAGGAGGCGTTGGTGCTCCAGCGAGGTCTGCGGGAACCGCGAAAGGGTGGCCCGGCACCGTCGCCGCGCGGCACTCGCGCGAGCCTGATGGGACGCTGACGGGGCGTTATGTCCCTTCTGTGGAGCGGAGGTCGAAGTGATCTCGATTACATTTCGTTTACCGACTCAACCTTACGGACCGTACTGTTGATCTTGGCCGTGTGGGGGAAATGTAAAGATCACGCGGCGGGAATGTGCGCGCATGTCCGGTCTCGTCACGTCACTCAGAAGAAAAGTGTCGCGACACTTTGAACACTCAACTCCCCTCCTCCGTACCCGTGGATGAGCGACCGACTGGGGGAACCCCCGGACATCGGAGGTGGGCGTGCGCAAGGATTCCGTCGTGGCCAATGAACGTGGATCGAGGGCCCGACATCGCATGTCCCAGCCCTCGGAACCAGATGAGGAGCTGATGCGTGCCCTGTACAGGGAGCACGCCGGGCCTCTCCTTGCGTATGTCCTCCGGTTGGTTGCGGGTGACCGCCAGAGAGCCGAGGACGTGGTGCAGGAGACGCTCATCCGTGCCTGGAAGAACGCCGGACAGCTCAATCGAGCGACCGGATCGGTACGCCCCTGGCTGGTGACGGTCGCCCGGCGCATCGTCATCGACGGACACCGCAGCCGGCAGGCCCGGCCGCAGGAGGTCGACCCGTCACCGCTGGAGGTCATCCCCGCGGAGGACGAGATCGACAAGGCGCTGTGGCTGATGACGCTGTCGGACGCGCTCGACGACCTGACCCCGGCCCACCGGGAGGTGCTCGTCGAGACGTACTTCAAGGGGCGTACCGTCAATGAGGCGGCCGAGACGCTGGGCATTCCCAGTGGCACCGTCCGCTCGCGGGTGTTCTACGCCCTGCGGTCGATGAAGCTCGCACTGGAGGAGCGGGGGGTGACGGCGTGATGAGTGTGTACGGGGGTAACCAGGGATTCGGCACAGGTGGTTCGGGTATGTCTGGTTCCATGATGGGATCTCCGGTGCCGAACGAGCACGAGACCGTCGGCGCCTACGCCCTCGGGATCCTCGACGACGCCGAGGCAACCGCTTTCGAGGCCCATCTCGCGACCTGTGAGTGGTGCGCCCAGCAGCTCGACGAGCTGGCCGGCATGGAGCCGATGCTCGCCGCCCTCGCCGACCTGCCCGGTGCCGGTACGCCCGCGATCGGGGAGTCGCTCTCCGCGAAGCCCAGCCCGCGGATCGTCAACAAGCTGGTGGACGAGGTCGCGGAGCGCCGGGCACAGAAGCGGCGCCGCAGCTTCTACATGGTGGCGGCCGCGGCCGCGCTGATCGTCGGCGGCCCCTTCGTCGCGATGGCGACGAGCGGCGGCGGTGACTCCGGCACCGAGGCCAAGGGGAACCAGCGGGTCCTGGCGGGCACCGCCAAGGAACTCTTCGACACCATGAAGGACCGCGTCTCGGCCACCGACTCCTCGACCGGCGTCAGCGCGACGGTCGCGATGCAGGAGAAGGACTGGGGCACCTCGCTCGGCCTGGAGCTCAAGGGCGTCAAGGGTCCGCTGAAGTGCTCCCTCGTCGCGGTCTCCAGCAACGGCGAGCGCTGGACGGCCTCCACCTGGTCCGTGGGCAAGTGGGGCTACGGCCTCGCGGACGGCAAGACCGCGGAGTCCAAGCAGCCGCTCTACATCGGCGGCGCGGTCGCCCCGGCCAAGGCCGACATCGACAAGTTCGAGGTCATCACCTCCGACGGCAAGAAGCTCGTAGAGGTGGACGTCTAGGACAGGTCCACGGACTTCTCCTGGACGGCTCGGAGCGGACGCATAGCTTCCCGGGGCCCCCTTCGCGTACGGTTGACGGCTGCCCAGCACGTCAGAAGGGGGCCCGGTGGCCGCTCAGGCTCAGCAATCCGCGGTCGACCCGGTTCACGATTCCGATCGGGACCGGGAGATCAGCGTCGAACAGGAACACCTCGACCGGGTGTACCAGCGCCTTGAGGAGAAGATCCACGAGGCCGAGTTCCTGATGAACGACGCGGCCAAGCGCGGCCAGGTCGGCACGCCCGGCGCCCTCGCCGAGCGGGACGCCCAGGTCTTCCGGGCCGGCATCCACCTCAACCGGCTCAACAACGAGTTCGAGGACTTCCTCTTCGGCCGGATCGATCTGCTCCTCGGCAAGGACGGCAAGAAGGGCCCCGATGGCGCCTACACCGCCGTGGAGCCCGCCGAGGGGGCGGTCCGCGAGGACAACACCACCGACATCGCCGAGACCCTGCACATCGGGCGGATCGGGGTCCTGGACGCCGAGTACGCCCCGCTGGTCATCGACTGGCGGGCACCCGCCGCGGCGCCCTTCTACCGGTCCACCCCCGTGGACCCCGGGCGTGTTGTACGGCGCCGGGTCATCCGCTCCAAGGGCCGCCGCGTCCTCGGCGTCGAGGACGACCTCATGCGCCCCGAGCTGAAGGCCTTCCTCGACGGCCGCGCACTGTCCGTCATCGGCGACGGCGCCCTCATGGCCGCGCTCGGCCAGGCCCGCAGCCACACCATGCGGGACATCGTCGCCTCCATCCAGGCCGAGCAGGACCTGGTGATCCGCGCGCCCGCCGCGTCCGTGACCTACGTCGAGGGCGGGCCCGGCACCGGCAAGACCGCCGTCGCCCTGCACCGCGCCGCCTACCTGCTCTACCAGGACCGGCGCCGCTACTCCGGCGGCATCCTCATCGTCTCGCCCACGCCCCTGCTGGTCGCCTACACCGAGGGCGTCCTGCCCTCCCTCGGCGAGGAGGGCCAGGTCGCCATCCGGGCGATCGGCTCCCTGGTCGACGGCGCCGAGGCCACGCTCTACGACTCCCCGGCGGTGGCCCGTGCCAAGGGCTCGTACCGCATGCTCAGGGTCCTGCGGAGGGCCGCGCGGGGGGCGCTGGAACTGGGAGCGGGCGGTACGGGCGAGGCCCCCGGCCGGTCCGACGCCGGGCAACTCTCCTTCGGTGACACCGGTGAGTTCGACGACGGTGTCGGGGAGGGGAACGGCGCCGGTACCGCCGTATCGCCGAAGGCTGCCGGGGGAACCCCCGCGCGGCTGCGGGTGGTCGCCTTCGGGCGGAGGCTGGAGCTGGAGGCGGACGCGCTGGAGCAGGTGCGGCGGGTGGCGCTCGGGGGGACCGCGCCGGTCAACCTGTTGCGGCCGCGTGCGCGCAAGCTGCTGCTCGACGCGTTGTGGGAGCTGTCGGGGGCCGGGACCCGGCACACCGATCCGGAGCTCGCCGCCGAGCTGCGGTCGTCGTTCGACGAGGACATCACCTCCGAGGACGCCTTCATCGAGTTCCTCGACGCCTGGTGGCCCGAGCTGACCCCGAAGGCCGTCCTCGCCGCCATGGCCGACGAGCGGCGCCTCGGCCGCTGGGCGCGGCGGATCCTCAACCCCGGCGAGGTCCGCAGGGTCGCCCGCTCGCTCCGCCGCGACGGCCTGTCCGTGCACGACATCGCCATGCTCGACGAGCTCCAGGCGGTCCTCGGCGCCCCCGCCCGGCCCAGGAAGCGGCGCGACCTGGACCCGCTTGACCAGCTGACCGGCCTGGAGGAGCTGATGCCGGTCCGCGAGGAGTCGCAGCGCGAGCGGGCCGAGCGGCTCGCCCAGGAGCGCGTCGAGTACGCCCACGTCATCGTCGACGAGGCCCAGGACCTCACGCCGATGCAGTGGCGCATGGTCGGCCGCCGCGGCCGGCACGCCACCTGGACGGTCGTCGGCGACCCCGCCCAGTCCTCCTGGTCCGACCCCGACGAGGCCGCCGAGGCCCGCGACGAAGCCCTCGGCACCCGCCCCCGCCGCCGTTTCCAGCTCACCGTCAACTACCGCAACCCCTCCGAGATCGCCGACCTCGCGGCGAAGGTGCTGGCGCTGGCCATGCCGGGCTCGGAGTCGCCGCGGGCGGTGCGGTCCACCGGGGTCGAGCCCAGGTTCGTGGCCGTACGGCAGTCCCTCGCGGAGACCGTGCGCGCCGAGGCCGCACGTCTCCTCGAACTCGTCGACGGCACCGTCGGCGTCGTCGTCGCCATGCAGCGGCGCGAGGAGGCCGCGCGCTGGCTCGCCGGGCTCGGCGAGCGGGTGGTGGCGCTCGGCAGCCTGGAGGCCAAGGGGCTGGAGTACGACGCCACGGTCGTCGTGTCGCCCGCGGAGATCGCGGACGAGTCGCCGGCCGGGCTGCGGGTGCTGTACGTCGCCCTCACCCGGGCGACCCAGCAGCTGACCGTGGTCTCCGGCGAGCGGGACCAGCCGGACGCGGACGGGGTGCCGGACCTGCTGAGAGATTGAACTCCCGTGAGGGAATGGCCTTACGGGATCTGTTTGTTAGCCTTGATGTGGCACCGGCCCGATCCAAGCCCCCGGGCCCAACCTTCGTCCCTCAGAGGGACCACTTGCCGCGAGGCGAGCATGGCGGGTCGGTGCCACTTCTTTCTTTTCGCGGCTCCTCGGTGAGCGTCCCCCTGTGAACAAAACGTTCGTAATCCTGCCCGGCTAACGCCTACTCATCGGTAGGTGCGACCATCGGACGGCATACAGCACCACAGGTGAAAGCAGAGGAAGTCGGCCATGGCAACGGCGCCCAGCGTCTCCTACTCGATGACGGTCCGGCTGGAGGTGCCCGCGAGCGGAACCGCCGTCTCGCAGCTCACCACCGCCGTGGAGGCATCCGGAGGCTCGGTGACCGGCCTCGACGTCACCGCGTCCGGCCACGAGAAGCTCCGGATCGACGTCACCATCGCGGCCAGCTCCACCAAGCACGCCGACGAGATCGTCGAGCAGCTGCGCGGGATCGAGGGCGTCACCCTCGGCAAGGTCTCCGACCGTACGTTCCTGATGCACCTCGGCGGCAAGATCGAGATGGCGTCCAAGCACCCCATCCGCAACCGTGACGACCTCTCGATGATCTACACCCCGGGCGTCGCCCGCGTGTGCATGGCGATCGCCGAGAACCCCGAGGACGCCCGGCGTCTGACCATCAAGCGCAACTCCGTTGCGGTCGTGACGGACGGCTCCGCGGTGCTGGGCCTCGGCAACATCGGCCCCAAGGCCGCGCTCCCCGTCATGGAGGGCAAGGCCGCCCTCTTCAAGCGGTTCGCCGGCATCGACGCCTGGCCGCTGTGCCTGGACACCCAGGACACCGACCAGATCGTCGAGATCGTCAAGGCGATCGCCCCCGGTTTCGCCGGCATCAACCTCGAGGACATCTCCGCCCCCCGCTGCTTCGAGATCGAGGCCCGGCTGCGCGAGGCCCTCGACATCCCCGTCTTCCACGACGACCAGCACGGCACCGCGATCGTGGTGCTGGCCGCGCTGACGAACGCACTTCGCGTCGTGGACAAGGGAATTGAGAACGTCCGGGTCGTCATGTCCGGCGCCGGCGCGGCCGGTACGGCCATCCTCAAGCTGCTGATCGCGGCGGGCGTCAAGAACGCCGTCGTCGCCGACATCCACGGCGTCGTGCACGCCGGCCGCGAGGACCTCGTCGACGCGGCCCCGGGCTCGGCGCTGCGCTGGATCGCCGACAACACCAACCCCGAGGGCCTGACGGGCACGTTGAAGGAGGCCGTGCGCGGCGCGGACGTCTTCATCGGCGTCTCCGCCCCGAACGTCCTGGACGGCGACGACGTGGCCGCCATGGCCGAGGGCGCGATCGTGTTCGCGCTCGCGAATCCCGACCCCGAGGTCGACCCGGCGATCGCCCGGCAGACGGCGGCCGTCGTGGCCACCGGCCGCTCCGACTTCCCGAACCAGATCAACAACGTGCTGGTCTTCCCGGGTGTCTTCCGCGGTCTGCTGGACGCGCAGTCCCGCACCGTCAACACCGACATGATGATCGCGGCCGCGAAGGCGCTCGCGGACGTCGTGACGCAGGACGAGCTGAACCCGAACTACATCATCCCCAGCGTCTTCAACGACAAGGTCGCGGGCGCGGTCGCGGGAGCGGTGCGGGACGCGGCTAAGGCGGCGGGGGCGACGGCGTAGGGCACCGCGTGGGCCGCGGCGCGGGGTGCCCGTCCGGGACTCCGGCGCCGCGTCTACAGTGGGGTCGTATGTTTGTTCGGCTGTGAGGATCGCCACGGCGGTCCTCCGGCCCGGCGCGTCGCGGAACCGGGCGCTTCGCGCCACCCTCTAGGGTGGCGCCACGCCCAGGCCTCTGTTCGTGTGACCCCCTAGGGTGTTCATGCGAGTCCTACGGGTGCCGGATTGGCTTTCCCGCAGCAGGTAGGGGCAGGATGCGTCCCTGGGCGCGAGCGCATCGGCTTCGCTGTGCCTCGCGTGCGGCACCGCCGCGAGGCACACCCCAACGGCAAGAAGAACACGGGAGTAACAACATGAACCGCAGTGAGCTGGTGGCCGCGCTGGCCGACCGCGCCGAGGTGACCCGCAAGGACGCCGACGCCGTTCTGGCCGCGTTCGCCGAGACCGTCGGCGAGATCGTCGCCAAGGGCGACGAGAAGGTCACCATCCCCGGCTTCCTGACCTTCGAGCGCACCCACCGTGCCGCTCGCACCGCGCGCAACCCGCAGACCGGTGACCCGATCCAGATCCCCGCCGGCTACAGCGTCAAGGTTTCGGCGGGCTCCAAGCTGAAGGAAGCGGCCAAGGGCAAGTAAGCCTGACGGCACGTCTCGGGACGATGTACTTCGGGACGACGTAACGCCAATGGGGCGGCCCCCTTCACAGGGAGCCGCCCCATCGTCGTACTCACAAGACGGGCTAGCCGAGCGCCTTGCCCGGCAGTTCCACCTTCGCGCCCAGCTCCACGAGCTTCTCCATGAAGTTCTCGTAGCCGCGGTTGATGAGGTCGATGCCGTGGACGCGGGACGTGCCCTGGGCCGCCAGCGCGGCGATGAGGTACGAGAAGCCGCCGCGGAGGTCGGGGATGACCAGGTCGGCGCCCTGGAGGCGGGTCGGGCCCGACACGACCGCCGAATGGAGGAAGTTGCGCTGGCCGAAGCGGCAGTTCGAGCCGCCCAGGCACTCGCGGTACAGCTGGATGTGCGCACCCATCTGGTTGAGTGCGGAGGTGAAGCCGAGGCGGGACTCGTAGACCGTCTCGTGGATGATCGACAGGCCCGTGGCCTGCGTGAGGGCCACGACCAGCGGCTGCTGCCAGTCCGTCTGGAAGCCCGGGTGCACGTCCGTTTCGAGCGCGATGGACTTCAACTGCCCGCCGGGGTGCCAGAACCGGATGCCCTCGTCGTCGATCTCGAAGGCACCGCCCACCTTCCGGTAGGTGTTCAGGAACGTCATCATCGAGCGCTGCTGGGCGCCGCGGACGTAGATGTTGCCCTCGGTCGCCAGCGCCGCGGACGCCCAGGAGGCGGCCTCCAGACGGTCCGGCAGCGCGCGGTGGTTGTAGCCGCCGAGCCGGTCCACACCCGTGATGCGGATCGTCCGGTCGGTGTCCATCGCGATGATGGCGCCCATCTTCTGCAGGACGCAGATGAGGTCCTCGATCTCCGGCTCGACGGCCGCGTTCGAGAGTTCGGTGACGCCCTCGGCGAGGACGGCCGTCAGCAGCACCTGCTCGGTCGCGCCCACGGACGGGTACGGCAGCCGGATCTTCGTACCGCGAAGCCGTCGCGGCGCCTCCAGGAACTGCCCGTCCGCGCGCTTCTCGATCGTCGCGCCGAACTGCCGCAGCACCTCGAAGTGGAAGTCGATGGGCCGGCCGCCGATGTCACAGCCGCCGAGGCCGGGGATGAAGGCGTGCCCGAGGCGGTGCAGCAGCGGACCGCACAGCAGGATCGGGATCCGCGAGGAACCCGCGTGGGCATCGATGTCGGCGACGTTCGCGCTCTCGACATGCGTCGGGTCCATCACCAGTTCGCCCGGCTCCTCACCCGGACGGACCGTCACCCCGTGCAGCTGGAGCAGTCCGCGTACGACACGCACGTCACGGATGTCCGGAACGTTGCGCAGTCGACTCGGCTCGCTGCCCAGCAGGGCGGCCACCATGGCCTTCGGTACGAGGTTCTTCGCACCGCGGACACGGATCTCGCCCTCCAGCGGGGTTCCGCCGTGGACAAGCAGTACGTCGTCAGAGCCGTTGACGGTCATGTATCTCGCGTTCCGATGAGTCGGGCAGGGGCCAGAAGGGAAAGGGTAATCGCCGTCCACCCCCCTTCCGTAAGCCCAAGTACCACCCAGCCACGTCATAGCTCTGTCACAACACGGCCTGCTAGGCGACGGGCACATGGGGTCACCGGCGAACGGGAGCGCACACGGGGCGCACAGGTGCGGTCCCACCTGCATTCACCGTCGGCGCCGGGATTGCCTCCCCACGCGGAGGGAAGATGCGGGATCATGTCTGGCATGACCGAGGTGTCCTCGCTCACAGGGCGGTTGCTCGTGGCAACGCCCGCCCTGGCGGACCCGAACTTCGACCGTGCGGTGGTGCTCCTTCTCGACCACGACGAGGAGGGCTCCCTCGGTGTCGTCCTCAACCGTCCCACCCCCGTGGACGTGAGCGACATCCTGGAGGGCTGGGCGGACCTCGCGGGCGAACCGGGCGTCGTCTTCCAGGGCGGCCCGGTCTCCCTGGACTCGGCGCTGGGCGTCGCGGTGATACCGGGCGGGTCGGCCGTCGACGGGGCGCCGCTGGGCTGGCGCAGAGTGCACGGCGCGATCGGACTGGTCGACCTGGAGGCCCCGCCGGAGCTGCTCGCCTCGGCCCTCGGCTCGCTGCGCATCTTCGCCGGGTACGCCGGCTGGGGCCCCGGCCAGCTGGAGGACGAACTGGTCGACGGCGCCTGGTACGTCGTCGAGTCGGAACCCGGCGACGTCTCCTCCCCGTCCCCGGAGAGACTCTGGCGCGAGGTCCTGCGCCGTCAGCGCAACGAACTGGCGATGGTGGCGACGTACCCGGACGACCCTTCGCTCAACTGATCCATGTGAGCTTCAGTACTCTTGGGCTTATGAGCACTCTCGAGCCCGAGCGCGGGACTGGTACGGGGACCCTCGTAGAGCCGACGCCACAGGTGTCCCACGGCGACGGCGACCACGAGCGCTTCGCCCACTACGTCCAGAAGGACAAGATCATGGCGAGCGCTCTCGACGGCACCCCCGTCGTGGCGCTCTGCGGCAAGGTCTGGGTGCCCGGCCGCGACCCGAAGAAGTACCCCGTGTGCCCCATGTGCAAGGAGATCTACGACTCCATGGGTTCCGGGGACGACGAGGGCGGCGACAAGTAGCTTCCCGTCCATGAGGCCCCCCGGGGTGCGCTGATCGCGCGCTCCGGGGGGCCTTCGCGTGTTCGCGTGTCACGAAGTGGTTGAGACCTCTTGTGGGCGTGTTCATGTAACCCATAGCCTCCGTTGCGTTGAGCGCATTCGTCATTGCACATACTGCAACGTACGCCCGGAGGATCACTCCATGAAGCTCTCCCCCCGTCTCCCCGCCCTCGTCCTGGCCGCCCTGGTGGTCACGGCCTGCGCCCCCCAGACCTCCTCCAACTCCTCCTCCGACAAGGACGAGAAGACCGGCACCCTGCGCGTCTGGCTCTTCCAGGAGGTCGGCAACAAGCCGAAGGAGAAGGTCGTCGACTCCGTGGTCACCGCCTTCGAGAAGGCGCACCAGGGCACCAAGGTCGACGTGGAGTACATCCCGATCGACACCCGCGCCCAACGCGTGAAAGCCGCCTTCAACGACCCGGCCTCCGCGCCCGACGTCATGGAGTACGGCAACACCGACACCGCCGGCTATGTGAAGGACGGCGGACTCCTCGACGTCACCGAGGAGTTCGGCGACTGGAGCGAGGCCAAGGACACCGACCCCACCGCCAAGCAGTCGGTGACCGTGGACGGGAAGATCTACGGCGCGCCCTTCTACGTCGGCGTCCGCGCCCTCTACTACCGCACCGACGTGTTCAGGGAACTCGGCCTCGAAGTGCCGAAGACCATGGCCGAGTTGGCCACCACCGCCCGCACGATCCGGGCCGCGAAGCCCGAGTTGTACGGTCTGGTCGTCGGCGGCGCCTACACGTACGGCGCGATGCCGTTCATCTGGGCCAACGGCGGCGAACTGGCGACCGGCAAGGGCGGGTCGTACGCCTCCGGCATCTCCAGCGCGGCCGCCCAGAAGGGCATCAAGGAGTACACCTCGCTCTTCACCGACGACAACTGTCCCGCCGCCAAGTGCGCGGGCATGGGCGGCAACGACACGATCACCGCGTTCGCGGCCGGCAAGGCGGGCATGGCGATCGGCGGTGACTTCAGTCACACCGCGGTCGAGGCCGGGAAGGTGAAGGGGAAGTACGCGGTGGTGCCGCTGCCGGGCGTCGCGGCGGGGTCGATCGCGCCCGCGTTCGCCGGGGGCAACAACATCGGCGTCCTCAAGAGCACTTCGCACCGCACGCTCGCCGTCGACCTGATGGAGCAGCTCACCTCGAAGGAGACGCAGGGCGAGATGTTCGACGCGATGGGCTTCCTGCCGACGTTCGCGGACGTACGGGAGCAGGCCGCGGCGGAGCACCCGTATGTGAAGCCGTTCGCCCAGACCCTCTCCGCCGGCACGAAGTTCGTGCCCGCCTCGCCCGCCTGGTCGCAGATCGACTCGTCCCTGGTGCTGCCGACGATGTTCCAGGAGGTCGTCAGCGGCAAGAAGAGCGTGGCCGCGGCGTCGAAGGAAGCGGCGGCGAAGATGAACGACGCGTTCGGTTCCGTGGGATGACCTCGGTGACCAACCGCACCACGGGTACCCCCTGGCTCTATCTCGCCCCGGCTCTCGTCGTGCTCGGCGGGCTGCTGCTCTACCCGATCTACCAGCTCGGCCTCATCTCCCTCTTCCACTACACCCAGGCGCAGGTCAGCGGCGGTGAGCCGACCACCTTCGAGGGGCTCGGGAACTACCGCGCGCTGTTCTCCGACTCCGAGTTCTGGCAGGTGCTGCTCGCCACCGTGCTGTTCGCGGGTGCCTGTGTCGTCTCCACGCTCGCCGTCGGCTGCGCGCTCGCCGTACTGCTCACGCGCGTGCGTGCCGTGCCGCGGCTGGCGTTGCTGCTGGCCGCGCTCGGCGCGTGGGCGACCCCGGCGGTGACCGGTTCGACGGTCTGGCTCTTCCTCTTCGACCCGGACTTCGGTCCGGTGAACCGTCTGCTCGGCCTCGGCGACCACTCCTGGACCTACGGCCGCCTCAGCGCCTTCTTCCTCGTCCTGCTCGAAGTCGTCTGGTGCTCCTTCCCGTTCGTGATGGTCACGGTCTACGCCGGCATCCGCGCCGTCCCGGCCGAGGTGCTGGAGGCCGCCGCCCTGGACGGCGCCTCGCAGTGGCGGATCTGGCGCTCGGTGCTCGCGCCGATGCTCCGGCCGATCCTGACCGTCGTCACCATCCAGTCGGTCATCTGGGACTTCAAGGTCTTCACGCAGATCTACGTCATGACGAACGGCGGCGGCATCGCGGGCCAGAACCTCGTCCTCAACGTCTACGCCTACCAACAGGCCTTCGCCTCCTCGCAGTACAGCCTCGGCTCGGCGATCGGCGTCGTGACGCTGCTGATCCTGCTCGCGGTGACGCTGGTGTACCTGCGGCTGCTGCGCCGCCAGGGGGAGGAACTGTGAATTCCGTACGACGTCCGCGGATACGGCGCCCTTGGCGGCTGGCCGCCGAGGCCTCCGCGCTGCTCATCGCCCTGGTGGTCGCCTTCCCCCTCTACTGGATGGTCCTCGGCGCCTTCAAACCGGCCGGGGAGATCGAGTCGAGCGAGCCGCGGCCCTGGACGCTTTCGCCCTCCCTGGATTCCTTCCGGAGGGTGTTCGAGCAACAGGATTTCGGTCGGTATTTCGTCAACAGCCTTGTCGTGGCGGGCAGTGTGGTGATCGCCTCGGCGCTGATCGCCTTTCTCGCGGCGACCGCGGTGACACGATTCCGCTTCCGCTTCCGGACCACCCTGCTGATCATGTTTCTGGTCGCCCAGATGGTGCCGGTGGAGGCGCTGACGATCCCCTTGTTCTTCCAGATGCGGGACTTCGGTCTGCTGAACTCGCTGGGCTCGCTGATCCTGCCCCACATCGCCTTCTCGCTGCCCTTCGCGATCTGGATGCTGAGGGGGTTCGTGAAGGCCGTACCGGAGGCCCTGGAAGAGGCCGCGTACATCGACGGGGCGAGCCGTGGGCGATTCCTGTGGCAGATTCTCTTCCCGCTCGTCCTTCCCGGTCTGGTGGCCACGAGCGTGTTCTCCTTCATCTCGGCCTGGAACGATTTCCTCTTCGCCAAGTCGTTCCTCATCGGCGACACCTCGCAGTCCACGCTGCCGATGGCCCTGCTGGTCTTCTACAAGCCGGACGAGCCGGACTGGGGCGGGGTCATGGCCGCGTCGACGGTGATGACGATTCCGGTGCTGGTGTTCTTCGTACTCGTACAGCGACGCCTGGTCTCGGGACTGGGCGGAGCGGTTAAGGACTGACGTGACGTCACTGATTCCGGCGCCGAAGCGTGCCCACTGGAGTGCCGCCGGGCACACGGCCCTGGACCGGGACACGGCCCTGGAGGCGCGTCCCGGTACGGAGGGTGTGGCGCGCTGGCTCCGAGCCACGGTCGGCGCGGCGACCGGCCTGCCGTTCCCGGAGAGGGGCGACGGGGCCAACCGTGTCGTGCTCGGCATCGACCCCGAACTGCCCCCCGAGGGGTACCGCTTGGTCAACGACGACGGGCCCTGTCTCATCGAGGGCGGCGACGCGGCCGGAGTCTTCTACGGAGCCCAGACCTTCCGTCAGTTGCTCCGCCCCGACGCCTTCCGTCGCGCGCCGGTGTCGCCGCTCGGCTGGGACGTCCCGCAGATCGCCGTGGAGGACTCGCCCCGGTTCGGCTGGCGCGGCCTGATGCTCGACGTCTCCCGGCACTTCACGCCCAAGGACGGTGTCCTGCGGTACCTCGATCTGATGGCCGCGCACAAACTCAACGTCTTCCACTTCCACTTGACGGACGACCAGGGCTGGCGGATCGAGATCCGGAAGTACCCCCGGCTCACCGAGGTGGGGTCATGGCGGGCGCGTACGAAATTCGGCCACCGGGCCTCGCCGCTGTGGGAGGAGAAGCCGCACGGTGGCTTCTACACCCAGGACGACATCCGCGAGATCGTCGCCTACGCCGCCGAGCGGCATATCACCGTCGTCCCCGAAATCGACGTACCGGGGCACTCGCAGGCCGCCATCGCCGCGTACCCGGAACTCGGCAACACCGACGTCATCGACACGACCTCCCTCACGGTGTGGGACAGCTGGGGCATCTCCGCCAACGTACTCGCCCCCACTGACAACACCCTGCGGTTCTACGAGGGGGTGTTCGAGGAACTGCTGGAACTCTTCCCCTCGGAGTTCGTCCACATCGGGGGTGACGAATGCCTCAAGGACCAGTGGAAGCGGTCGCCCGCCGCACAGGCCCGCATCGCGGAACTCGGGGTCGGTGACGAGGACGGGCTCCAGTCGTGGTTCATCCGGCACTTCGACACCTGGCTCACCGCGCGCGGGCGCCGGCTCATCGGCTGGGACGAGATCCTGGAGGGCGGCCTCGCCGAGGGCGCCGCCGTCTCCTCCTGGCGCGGCTACGCGGGCGGCATCGCCGCCGCACGCTCCGGACACGACGTGGTCATGTGCCCCGAGCAGCATGTGTACCTGGACCACCGGCAGGCGCCCGGCGAGGACGAGCCGGTCCCCATCGGGTACGTGCGCACCCTGGAGGACGTGTACCGCTTCGACCCCGTTCCACCGCAGCTCACTTCGGCCGAGGCGGTGCACGTCCTCGGCACGCAGGCCAACCTGTGGACCGAGGTGATGGAGGATCACGCGCGCGTGGACTACCAGGCGTTCCCGCGGCTCGCGGCCTTCGCCGAGGTGGCCTGGAGCGTGCTGCCCGCCCCGGCGGAGCGCGACTTCGCCGACTTCGAGCGGCGGATGGCCGTCCATTACCGGCGACTTGACGCCCTGGGCGTCGGATACCGGCCGCCCGCGGGCCCGTTGCCGTGGCAGCGGCGGCCCGGTGTGCTCGGCCGCCCGATCGAGGGAGCGCCCCCGAACAGGTAGGGGAAAACATCCTCAAGGGTCACCGAAGAGTGTCAACCGGTATGCATGGGTGATGCCGTGCGAAAACGGACCATCTCCCTGATGAGGCGGGCGAATGCCTCCTAGTGGACCCCTGTCTTCGGGTGCCCCGAAGATGTGCCAGAGTTGCCACGTCCGCCCTGTCAGCACGTACCGTACGGCAGCAACAGGCGGGACCAGCTGGGACCAGGTGGGGCAGCGGGAAGGGGTAGCCGGTTTGACCACGCACGCACCGCAGGCGGCGCAGGCCGTCACGCTGCCCACGACGCTGGACGAGGCGGTGGCAGCGCTCGCCGCCATGCCCGCCGCCGTGCCGGTGGCCGGCGGCACCGACCTGATGGCCGCCGTCAACTCCGGACAGCTCAGGCCCGCCGCCCTGGTCGGCCTCGGCCGGATCAGCGAGATCCGCGGTTGGCAGTACCAGGACGGCCACGCCCTGCTCGGCGCCGGGCTCACGCACGCGCGCATGGGCCGCCCCGACTTCGCCGCCCTCATCCCGGCGCTCGCCGCCGCCGCGCGCGCGGCGGGCCCGCCGCAGATCCGCAACGCGGGCACCCTGGGCGGCAACATCGCCTCGGCGGCCCCCACGGGCGACGCGCTGCCCGTGCTCGCCGCCCTGGAGGCGACCCTGATCATCGCGGGCTCGGGCGGGGCCCGCCGTGAGATCCCGGTCTCGCACCTGCTCGCCGGTATGGACATGCTCCGCGCGGGAGAGCTGATCGGCTTCGTGCGCGTGCCGCTGCTGCACGCCCCGCAGGTCTTCCTCAAGGTGACAGGGCGCACCGGCCCGGGCCGCGCGGTGGCCTCCGTGGCGCTGGTCCTCGACCCGGCCCGGCGCGGGGTCAGGTGCGCCGTCGGTGCCATAGCGCCGATGCCGCTCAGGCCCCTGGACGCCGAGCAGTGGGTCGCCCGGCTCATCGACTGGGACAACAACCGCGCGATCGTCCCGGAGGCCCTGGAGGCCTTCGGCGAGTACGTCGCCGCGGCCTGCATCCCCGATCCGGCGCCCGAGCCGGACGGTTCTGTGCCCCAGCATCCGCCCGCCGTACTGCATCTGCGGCGCACCGTCGCCGCGCTGGCCCGACGAGCACTGGGGAGGGCGCTGTCGTGACCGACGACCAGCACGGAGAGGGCGCGCCCCGCGGCAGCGCGGGCCGCTGGGACCCGTTGCCCCAGGGCGACTACGACGACGGCGCGACCGCCTTCGTGAAACTCCCCGAAGGGGGCGTCGAGGCCCTCCTGGCCTCCGCCGACAGTCCGCTCGCCGCGCCGGGCCACGGCTATGTGCCGCCGCAGATAACGGTCGCGCCGGGTGTCGACCCCTCCGGCGCGGGCGGCTGGGCGGTGCCGGGCGAGGGCGCGCAGTGGCCCGACCCGAGCGCCGGACAGCAGGACCGCACCGGGCAGTTCACGTACAACCCGAACACCACCCAGCAGTGGAACGTCGAGGAGACCGCGGCGCCCGCGCCGGGTCACGACGTCACCGGCCAGTGGTCGATCCCCGTGGCCGACGGCGAGCTGCCGGACGAATCGGGCGAGTTCACCACGTCGTCCCTGGTCGAGCAGTGGGGCGGCGGCACGCCTCCGGCGACCCTGCCGGGCGGGGCGGCCGCGCCGTGGGCGACCCAGTCCCCGCAGCCGTGGGGGACCGACGGTGCCTTCCCGGGCGGCGAGCCTGGCGACGGCGCGGGTGGCGTCGGTGCGCCGGAGCCCTCCGGTGACGTAACCGGGTACGCGCCGAACGGCGACGGGCACCCGGGGGCGGGCCGTACTGAACCCAACTCCCGTGCGCCCCGCGCCCGTTCCGCGCACGCGCCCCGTGTGAACCCTTCACACACGCCGGTGCCATACGCGCGCTCC
>NZ_JBEYVC010000104.1:0-36555 GCF_040643855.1 Streptomyces sp. NPDC047072
CACGTGCAGGGCGCCGAAGCCGACCAGCTCGGCGTTGTCGTCGCGCTCGGCGACGCCCCGACCCCCCACCGAACCGTGGGCGTGTTTTTAGGGGCGCGGGGAACTGCGCAAAACGCCCGCCCCCACCGGACCCGCTGATCGGGCGGACTTCCGTACCCGCTCGGAATGGTGCCACCCACCCCCACCCTTCACCCGGCACGCTCATCTGATCATGCGACGCCACATCTCCGCCCTCGCCCTCACGACCCTCACCCTCACACCCACCCCCGCCCAGGCGGCGCCAGCCACCTGCACCCCCACCACCACCCACACCTTCCCCCTCAAAACCCGCATCCACAGCGGCCCCCCCACCTACGACCCCGGCGGCGGCTACGGCACCTGGTACCTCGACCTCACCAACACCACCCCCCACACCTGCACCCGCATCCACCCGGTAGTAGTCCTCGTGGACAAGGCCCACACCCTCAAGCCCTCCCAACCCCGCCTGGAGTTCTACGACGGCCCCCACCCCCGCCCCGTCCACTTCGAACCCACCGACGAGGACGAACTCGTCGGCGCTTTCGGCGGCCCCGGCCTCACCGTCGCCCCCGGCAAGACCCGCACCGTGAAGATCCGCCTCGCCCTCACCTCGGACACGACCCCGAACGAGGTCACCGCCACCTCCGCAGTGGTCCAGAAACACGGCGACGACGGCGACTGGGTAGGCGAGTCCAACGACTACCGCTTCACCATCGACACGGACGAACCCGAACCCACCACCCCGACCACAGACGACGCACAACAGCCAAACGCACACCACCCCGAAGAACTCGCCGGCACAGGCATCACCACCACGGCAACGGCCCTCACGATCACCGCCCTGCTCCTGGCCGCAGGCACCGCACTCCGCCGCACCAGACGCCGCTGACCGCCAGAGGCACCCGTACGGTGAACAGCCCATTCCGCAAGATCCGGCCACTGTCTAGGCTGGGCGGGACGCAGCACCGCGTACGGCAGGAGATCCCGCACATGGCAGACCGCAAGCCCATCGAGTCATGGCTCACCGACATGGACGGTGTGCTCATTCACGAGGGCGTACCGATCCCCGGCGCCGACGCCTTCCTCAAGAAGCTCCGCGAGTCCGGCAAGCCCTTCCTGGTGCTGACCAACAACTCGATCTACACCCCGCGCGACCTGCACGCCCGCCTGCGCCGCATGGGCCTGGATGTGCCGATCGACAACATCTGGACCTCCGCGCTGGCCACCGCCCAGTTCCTGGACGACCAGCGCCCGGGCGGTACGGCGTACGTCCTCGGCGAGGCCGGTCTGACGACCGCGCTGCACGACATCGGGTACGTCCTCACCGACCACGAGCCGGACTACGTGGTGCTCGGCGAGACCCGTACGTACTCCTTCGAGGCCATGACCAAGGCGGTCCGTCTCATCAACGACGGCGCGCGCTTCATCTGCACGAACCCGGACGAGACCGGCCCCTCCACGGAGGGCCCGCTCCCGGCGACGGGCGCGGTCGCCGCGCTGATCACCAAGGCGACGGGGAAGCAGCCGTACTTCGCGGGCAAGCCGAACCCGCTGATGATGCGGACCGGGCTGAACACGATCGGCGCGCACTCCGAGAGCAGCGCGATGATCGGCGACCGGATGGACACGGACGTCCTGGCCGGTATCGAGGCCGGGATGCAGACGTTCCTGGTCCTCACGGGGCTGACCCGTCCGGAACAGGTCGAGGACTTCCCGTACCGCCCGTCGAAGGTGGTCGACTCGATCGCGGACCTGGTCGACCGGATCTGAGGAGGGACCCGTACGGCCTAGTGGGTCCCCGCAGCGGATGCGGGGCCCGGGCGGGCGGGGGAGTCTCCAGGTATCTGGAGGTTCACGATGGGTTCACTGCGTCTCACTCTCTGTGCAGCGGTGCTGGCCGCGCTCGCCCCGCTCACTCTCACATCGGCCTCCGCGGCAGGCGGCGCCAGTGTCTCGGTGACCCCGTCGTCCCCGACCCCCGGCACGGACCTCGCCCTGCGCGTCAGCGGCTGCCCCGCACGCACCGCCACGGCGACCTCGCAGGCTTTCGTGACGACGGCCTACCTCACGGAATCCGCCATCGGCACCGAGCCGACCCTCTCCGGCGAGACCAGGACCCCCACCTCCCTCACCCCCGGCTCCTACCCCGTGACGATCACCTGCGCCGACACCGAGCTGAAGACCACGGTCACGGTCGCGCCCACGGGAACCCACCCCGCGACCCCCGCGACCCCCTCCACCCTCGCGACCCCCTCAACCCCCGCCTCCCCGGTCGCCCCGGTCAACGCGGGCGGCGGCGGCACCACCACCCACCTCTCCACCCTCACCCCCCGAGCCACCGGCCCCGGCACCGCCCACGCCGTCACCGGCCTCCTCCTCGCCGGCGCCGCGGCAACAGCCGTAGCCCTCCGCAGCGGCCGCAGGAGCCGCGAAACCCGCTGACGGCGATGCCCACCCGCACCCGCCTCCGCGACCCCGACCGCACCCGCCCGCGCGCCTCGGGCCTCCTCCAGCCCGACCCGCCCCGCACCCGCCCGCGTGACGCCCACCACCTCCCGGCCGGCCGCCTCCGCATCCGCCGCCGCGACCCCGACCGTCTCCGCGACCCCGCGCACCCGCGTCACCACGACGGCTCCCCCTCCACCCGAGCCCGTCTCCTCACCGCCCTGACCTGGACCCTCCTCCTGCTGGGCCTGTGGCTCTGGGGGTGTGAGGTGAGCGACGTGCGGTACGAGGTCCCCGCATCGGCCGGTAAGGGCACCGCGGCGACCGCCGGCCTCGAACTCCCGCCCCCGGTACCGCCGTTGCGCGGTGCGCGCCCGCAGCGGGTCGACATCCCCGCCCTGGGCGTGCAGGCACCGGTCGTCCCCCGCGGCCTGGACCGCAAAGGCGCCCCCGAGCCACCGCCCTACGACCAGCCGGGCGTCGTCGGCTGGTACGCGGCCGGCGTCGCACCGGGCGCCGCCGGGACCGCGCTGCTGGTCGGGCACCTCGACACCGAGACCCGGCCCGCCGTCTTCCACCGGCTCGGCGCGCTTGTCCCGGGGGAGCGGATCCGGGTGACCCGCGCCGACGGCACGATCGCCGAGTTCACGGTCGACGGCGTCCGCCTCCTGACCCGCGAACGCTTCGACGCCCACCAGGCCTACGGCCCCCACCACCCCGGCCGCCCCGAACTCCGCCTGATCACCTGCGCCGGCACCTACGACCGGACGAGCCGCACCTACTCCGCGAATGTCGTCGTCTCGGCGTATCTGACGGGCCGCCGGTAGAAACCGCCGGCAGAAGCCGCCAGGAGAACTCAGGGGCAACCCTCGGTGGCCCTCGGATGTCTGAGTGGCCGGCGGGGCGAGACGCGCTCCGCGGGGAGGGACCCAGGATGATCAACCGCCGACGCAGGGCGGGGGCCGTGCTGGCCGCCGTCGCGGCCGTCGTCGCCGCATGGCTGCCCGCGACGTCCGCGCAGGCCGCGGACGGTCCGGTCGTGCACATCGAGATGCGGCAGGACAAGATGGCGCTGCCCATGCCACCGAGCGAGGATCCGCCGCAGGTGAGCTGGCTGCTCCACAACGACGGGCCCGGTGTCGCGAAGGACGTCACCATCAGCATGGACCTGACCGACGTCAAGAGCTGGCTGACCGTCGACGGCAAGGCGGCCGACGACGTCTACAGCTGGTCCACCATGGCGGAGGTCCCCGAGGGCGACGAGTCCGGCTACATCGCGGACATCAACCCCAAGCCCGACACCCCGCTCGGCACCACCGGCACCATCATCATGAAGGGCACGTCCTCCAACGGCACCGTGGTCTCCACGCCCGTCGAACTGACCGTGGGCTCCGCCGAGTTGACCGTGAACAAGCCGGCCAACCGGAAGAACGTCAAGCCCGGGACCACGGTCGAGGACCCGGTCACCATCAGCAACACCGGCAGTGTGGCCGCCCAGGGCGTCCAGCTGAAGGTGCTGACCACGACCGGTATCTCGTACACCGAGCACTTCTCCAACTGCGCCTACTCCACCAACAAGCCCGGCACCACGCCCCAGTACAACGCGCCCCGGCAGGCGCTGTGCACCTTCGACACGGTCGTCGAGCCCGGCAAGGCCTACCGTCTGGACCGGTCGTTCGGGCTGGACGTGCAGAAGGACGCCCTGTACGAGGTCGCCGGCCGCCAGGCCCTGCCGCTGGACGGCGCGGTCCCGTCACCGGGAAGCGGCCCGAAGCTCTCGCTCGTCCCCGCCGGAGACGCGGCCAAGGACGGTGTGTCCCTCATCGCCTGGCAGACCATCACGGCCGACAACCACGCGGACATGGTCGCGGGCGGCGACACCGCCAAGGGCGCGCCGGGCGACTTGGTGCACGTGGACGTCTCCATGAGCGACGAGGGCCCCGCCCGGGTCGGCTCCTTCCAGGGCGACACCTTCCCGGTTCTGATCCTGACCGTCCCCACCGGCGCCAAGGCGGTGGAGATCCCGGACGGGTGCAGCGTCTGGAGCAAGGACGCGGCCTCCGGCACCGGTGAGAAGACACCGGGCGCCCCGCAGTACCTCTGCTACGCCGAGCCCATGGAGTTCACCGTCGGGGACACCCGCACCTACCGGTTCGGCCTGGAGGTCCGCGACAACGCCAGGACCACGTCCGGCACGGCCGAGGTGATCACGCCGTACGGCGCCCCGCTGGCCTTCGACGACAACCAGGCCAACAACACCGCGCCCGTCACCGTCGAGGTCGAGGGCACCGACAGCAGCGCCACCGCCTCGGCCTCCGCGTCCGCCACCACCGCGAGCGACGACGGCAACGACGTCAAGACCCAGACGGTCGCCGACACGGCCGCCGACGGCTCCCTCGCCAGCACCGGGAGCAGCAGCGCGCTGCCCGTCGCCGGCGCGGTGGGCGCGGGCGCGCTGCTGCTCGGCGGCGCGCTGGTGTTCTTCGTACGGCGCAGGAAGGCCTGACCGTACGAGCCGGAAGGCTCCCGGCACCTGGCCCGGTCGGCGACCCGCTCCCCCCGAAGTCGCCGACCGGGCTGGTCCTCAACCGCGCGCGCTCGGGCTGCGGGAGTAACCCGGCGACCGGCGCGGGAGGCTGCGAGGCGCGGTGGTGATGGCTGCGGCCAGGGGCTGGGGCCGTATGAGAAGACTCTAGAACGGATGAGCGGCTGGGCCTAGAGGGTGTTTGACGCCAAGTCCCGGTCCCGTGGCTCTGCGTCATCCGCGCACGTGGGCGGTGGTCCTACGGGGCCCCGCCGGTCAACCGGTCGATCTCCTCGCGCAGTTGGGCGTCGTCCGCGGCGCCGTCGATGACCGTCCACGCCACCCGGTCCAGCGGGAGCCGGCGGCGGCGCGCGTACTGCCGTAGCGCTACGAACGCCTGGTCCGCGCCGACCTTCCAGCGCTCGGCGAGCATGCCCTTGGCCTGTTCGATGCGGACCCTGCTGGACAGCGCCTCCTGCAACTGCCCGGACAGCGTGCGGTACTGCGTGTAGGTGCGGCGGTTCTGCAGGCCGAGGGCGGCGGCGTCGGCGAGCGCCTGGGCGACCTCGATCTCCGTGGTGGACTGGGCGGGGGTGGTGGTGTCGGGCAGCGTCGGCATGAACACGTTGAGGGCGCCCAGCGGGGTGTCGTGGCGGCGCAGCGGGACCGCGTAGGTCGTCACGACGTCGTGGCGCAGGGCCCGTTCGGTGAAGTCGGGCCAGCGGGCGGCCGCGTGGGCGACCCGGATGGAGACCGGCCGCACCGGCCGCCCCGAGCTGTAGCTGTCCAGGCAGGGTCCGCCGCCGTGCTGGGCCTCCAGGAGTTCCAGCGCCATGTCCTCGTGCCGGCTGCTCGCGGCCAGGGACACCGCCCGGCCGCCGTCGATCAGCATCACGCCCGCGGCCCGCGCGCCGAGCAGGTCGACGCAGTGGTCGGACAGCCGGCCCAGGTACCGGGTGGCCTCGAACCCTTCGCCGAGCGTGTCCGCCGCCTCCACCAGCACCGTCGCCAGCCGGATCTCCCTGGTGGCGTCCTGCATTACCGAGCACTCCCTTTCCGCCCCGAGCGCCCCTCACACGCGCGCTTCTACCCCGACCTTCGGGGCTGTAACAGCTCCTGGACAAGGCTCCGGCGACCTCGTGGGCGACACGAGTGGTGTGTCACGATTGAGACTTGGAACGGTGCACCCAGGGGGGAATTGGATGTACTTCAGGAAGAGGGCGCACGCCCGGGCTTCCGCCGTGGTGCTGGGGGCGGCACTGCTGATCGCCGGGTGTTCCTCGTCGGGGGGCGGGGACAAGGAGAAGGAGAGCGACAAGGACGTCGGCGCCGGGATCACCCAGCAGCCCAAGGAGAGCGACCCGTTCTGGGTCAACCCGAGCGGCAACGCGGCCAGGCAGGTCGCGTCGTACGCGAAGGCCGGCAAGGACGCGGACGCCGAACAGATCCGCAAGATCGCCCAGCAGCCCACGGGCGAGTGGATCGGCCCGGAGAACCCGGAGCAGGAGGCGCGCGGCTTCACCGAGGCCGCCGACAAGGCCGGCCGTACGGCCCTGCTGGTCCTCTACAACATCCCGCACCGCGACTGCGGCCAGTACTCCCAGGGCGGCGCCGCCGACGGCAACGCCTACCGGAGCTGGATCGACGGCGTGGCGGCGGGCATCGGCGACCGCGCGGCGACGGTGATCCTCGAACCGGACGCGGTACTGCACCTCGTCGACGGCTGCACACAGGACGAGTTCCACGAGGAGCGCTACGACCTTCTCAAGGGCGCGATCGAGAAGCTCAAGTCCCTGAAGAACACGAAGGTCTACCTCGACGCGGGCAACGCCGGCTGGGGCCACCCCGACCAGATCTACGAGCCCCTCCAGTGGGCGGGCATCGACAAGGCCGACGGCTTCTCGGTGAACGTCTCCAACTTCTACTCCACCGAGGACTCCATCACCTACGGCAAACAACTCTCCGCCAAGGTGGGCAACAAACACTTCGTCATCGACACCAGCCGCAACGGCAACGGCCCGTACACCGCCGGCGACGAGAACGAACGCTGGTGCAACCCGCCGGGCAGAGCGTTGGGAGAAACCCCGACAACAAAAACAGCGGACCCCTTGGTCGACGCGTACCTCTGGGTCAAGCGCCCGGGAGAATCAGACGGCGAGTGCAAGGGCGGCCCGAAGGCAGGCCAGTGGTGGCCCGACTACGCCTTGAAACTGGCGCGAGGGTCCGACACCTAGGGGCGCGGGGAACTGCGCGACAAGCCACAGCGCTCCCGCGCCCGAAGGACAATCTGCGGGAGCGCTACGGCACCCGAACCCACTGCGCCTTCGACGGCGTCCCTTGGTCATCGTCGACGAACACCATGTACCACCCCGACTGCACCAGATTCTTGTTCTTCGGCACAGTCACCTTCACCTTGTCCCCCGACACCGTGAACGCCAGCTCAACAGACCGCTGATCCACATCGGTCACATGCGTCGACGCACTGGGCCGAATCAACCGCACCTTCTTGATCACAGAAGCCTGCGGAGACGTGAACGTCCCGGACGCACCCCGCGCGATCGTCTGCGGCCCCCCGGACAGCGAAGGCCGCGAATCCCGGTACAGATAAGGCGGCGTATAGATCTCGATCCGCTGCTCGAATACCCCCGGCTTCGTGTTCGCCTTGTCCTCGTACAACGAGTCCGACCCGAAGAACATCACCCGCCCGTCCGGCAACAGCAGCGACCCGGAGTGGTAGTTGCGCCCCACGAGAGGATCGGCCACCGACTCGAACGTGTTGGTGTCCGGGTGATAAAGCCGCGCCTGCAGGATGTTGGAGTCCCCACGCCCGCGGTAGTCCTCCGACCCCCCGGACACCAGCACACTGTCGTCGGGAAGGATCGACGCCTGCGGATACCGCGTCCCCTTCTCCAGCGTCGGCCCGTCCACGAACCGCGGACTGTCCGCCTTCATGTCGACGATCCGCGTCTTCTTACTGGACTGCGCGGACTCCCCGACTCCGCCCCCACCGATCACCATGTACTTCTCGTCCTGCGCGGGCGGCAGCAGAACCGTCCCCGAAGTCTCCATCTCCTTCGGATCGCTGAGCCCCGGGATCCTCGTGAACTTGTTGCTGTCCACGTCCCAGATCCCCGGCTCACGCCCCACGTTGTCCGGCCCGTACCCCGCGTTCGACCCGGAGTAGAAGACCTTGCCGTTCTGCATGAGGAACAGCGCGGGGTAGGTCGGGAACTGCCGGATCTTCGGGAGGTACGTCCACTTCCTGGTCTTCGGGTCGAACACCTCGTTCTTGCCCGGCACCAGCTGCCCGATGTCGTCGAGCCCGGAGACGCTGAGGACCTTCCCGTCGCTCAGTGTCGTGAGCGTCGGATACCAGCGGGCCTCCTTCATCGGGTCGACCTTGATGTACTTCTCGGCGACCGGGTCGAACTCGAAGGCGTCCCGGATCCCCTGGAAGTCCTTCTTGTCGAGCGCGAGCTTCTGCGCGATGCCGTAGGTGTTGCGCGCGTCCGACCCGGTCAGCCCCTGGATCCGGTAGTTGTCCTGGGTGCCGGTCTCGTACTTGCGCCCGCTCTTCAGTGCCTCTACGTAGATCCGGCCGAGCCCCGGGTCGTTGCGCAGGAACTCCCCGGTCGTCTTGTCGAAGACCTTCGTCGCCCGCTCCACGACCACCGGGTCCTTGGAGACGAACGTCTGGCCGTTCTCCTTGCCGGTGAACTTGGTGCCGGCCGGCAGCGTGATCGGCCGGTCCGGGTTCTCGTTGTGGACGATCATCAGGCCGCCGGCCTTGGTGACGTCACCCTTGAGCTTCTCGTACCGCTTGGTGCCACCGGCGATCAGCAGATTGCCGTTCGCCAACTGCGTGTGGCCCGTGCAGAACAGGTCGCTCGGGGTCGGCACCTTCTTGATCGTGCCCTTGACCGGGTCCCAGATCCGGGTGTCGAACTTCTTCGCGTCGAAGTTGTCCTGGTTGTTGCCGGACCCCGCCACAAGCAGCACCTTCCCGGTGCGCAGCAGCGCCGCGTGGATGGTGTTCTGGCGGTACTCCTTGGGGAACTCGACGATCTCCCACTTGCCGTTCTCGGCTTTGTACTCCGGTTTGTTGATCTGGTACTGGTGGTACTTCTCGGTCCCGAAGCGGTACAGCCACGGCCCGTTCATCCCGGCCAGCGCGAGCACCACCGCCGTACCGATCGCGAGCCGACGGGCGCGGCGGCGGCCTGCACGGTCGTTCATTCCTTACGTCCCCCAAATCCACCGAGGGCGATCTGCATCGTCTGGTCGCCGCCCTCGTCGTGCGTGTGCGAATCGGCCCAGGTCGGCTTGTGGGCCGGAGCGTGCTGGACCGGCAACGGCTGCGGCTGGTACTGCTGCTGGGCCGGTACCACCGCCTGCGGCTGGTCGTTCGCCGGGTGCTTCTTCGCCTGCCGCAGCATGTGCCGCCAGGTGAGGATCGGTGTCGCGGTGATCAGCATGGCGAAGGTCGCCCAGATGATCATCGCGGGGTGCGAGTGCCCCAGGGCGACGCCGGCGCCGATCGAGCCGCCGAAGATCGCGATGAAGTACCAGTGGTAGCGGAAGGTGCCGAACCACCGGTCCGGGCTCGCCGAGTCGCCCTTGGGCGTGACGACGAACTTGCTCTTGCGCCGCAGCACCGAGTCGATCAGCGCCTTCGCGTACAGCGGGGCCGACAGGGCCGACATCACCATGCCGGCGACGCCGCCGGAGCCCTCCGGCTCGTGCGGCGAGACGTTGTGCCTGCGGTTCCAGACGTAGAGGCCGATCTGGAGCGCGGAGGCGTTGCCGTAGAGCATCAGCCACACGGTCGGGTCGATGTTCACACCCGATGCGCCCAGGCCCAGGAAGAGCGCGCAACTCAGCGCCGCGAGGATCCAGTTGAGGGCGGACATCGGGTAGAAGATGATCATCATCGTGTAGTTGAAGAGCTTGCTCGGCGGCAGGGAGTACCAGCCCTTCCAGTACTGCTTGAGGATCGTCTCGTACGTCCCTCGCGACCACCGCATCTGCTGGGTGAAGAAGTCGGTCCAGGCGCTGGGCCCCTCACCTACGGCGAGCACGTCGGGCGTGTAGACCGAGCGCCACTTCTTGCCGGTGGCCGGATTCTTGTGCCGGTGCATCTCGAACCCGGTCGCCATGTCCTCGGTGATCGAGTCGTACAGCCCGCCGATCTGCTTGAGCGCGCTGATCCGTACGGCGTTGGAGGTGCCCACGAACATCGGGGAGCCGTACTTGTTGCCGGCGCGCTGGATCAGGGCGTGGAAGAGGAACTGCTGGGACTCGGCGGCCTTGGTGACGAAGTTGTCGTAGTTGCCGTAGACCTGCGGGCCGATCACGAAGCCGACGTTCGGGTCGCGGAAGAAGCCGAGCATCCGCTCCAGGTAGTTGGGCAGCGGCACGTGGTCGGTGTCGACGGAGGCGAAGAAGTCGTACTGGTCTCCGTGGGCGTCGAGCCAGGCGTTGTAGTTGCCGTGCTTGGTCTTGGCGCGGTGCGGGCCCTTGGCCTGGTTCCACTTCTCGACGCCCTTGCGGGAGAAGTGGTGCACGCCGAGCCGGGCGCAGACCTCCTTGACCGCCGGGTCGTCGCCCTCGTCCAGGAGCCAGACGTGCAGGAGGCCGCGGTGGCGGATCCGCACCGCGGCTTCCAGGGTCTTCGTCACCATCTCCAGCGGCTCCTTGCCGGGCACGAAGGAGGTGAGGAAGGCGACTCTGGTGCCGGTCTCGGGCACCACGGGGACCGGGTCGCGGGCGACCAGGGTGGCGTGTGCGTTGGACAGGACGTTCATGCAGCGGAAGAACTCGATCAGGCCGATCGAGACGAGCATCACGATGTCCAGGGCCGGCAGCCAGGAGAAGGCCGGGTAGTCCCGCTCGGTCCAGTGCTCGGGCTGGAGCAGCCAGAAGAGCAGGACCAGGGAGAGCACCGGCGCGGCGGCCAGCATCAGCGCGACCCTTATGCGGTGCGGCTCCTGGGAGATCAGGGAGCGGTACTGCACGGTGTACGGCTTGTTCGGGTCGGGCTGTGTGAGGGGACCCGCCAGGCGGCTGTAGTGCTCGTAGTCGTACTTCGGAAGCGTTTTCTTGATTCTGCGGAAGGTTCCCGTGCGGTGTCCGTCCACCCTGAGCTGCGTGGTTTCTGACGGGTCGAAGTTCTGCCGGGCGCCCGTCGGCGTCGACGTCATGAGTCATCCCCCCACACGCGGGGTCGCCGCGTGGTGTCGTTTCCTTGCGTCTGCTCCGGTCCCCCTCGACTTTCACAGACGTATCAGTGGTGGGCCGCAGTCACCACAATCTTCACAGCATTAGACATGGAACTACGACCTTCCGGTTCCAGAACGCCCCCCTCGGCGTCCCCATGGCGGGGCCCCCTTTCCCCGCAACACCGGCAACCGGCTCCTTGCCCCCCAACTGCCGCGTATCCGCAGCATCTTGAAAACCAGGGTTCTACGGGCTTCATCATGATCGCAAGATGCGAAACGCGGTGTTTACCGGTCATACGCGTTCATTGTGGCTCGTGTGGGGGTGGAGTGGAGCCCCTGTGGAAAACCAGAAGCCCCTCACGTCCAGGACGTGAAGGGCTTCCATCAGGTGCGCCGCCAGGGACTCGAACCCCCGGACCCGCTGATGCTGTGTCTTCCCGGGGGACAACCCCCGGACCCCCGGCCGCCCCTGTGTCCTGGAGGGCCCGTCGATGCCGAAGGCCCCCCGCTTCCGCGAAGGGCCTTCGATCGTCTGTGCGCCGCCAGGGACTCGAACCCCGGACCCGCTGATTAAGAGTCAGCTGCTCTAACCAACTGAGCTAGCGGCGCGTGCTGACCTGCAGAACTGTACCGGATGCCGGGGGGTGCTCCGGACCGGCGTACATCATTCGGACCGTCAGCATGCGCGTCGGGACGACAGTTGAGAAACTGACGAACGTGCACATTCGCGGATATTTCCACCTGGAGTGTGAGGGGCAGCGCATGGAGACTCCGGTATTCGAGGAAGCCGATCCCGCGAGCGACTGCGAGTGCCCCGGCTGCGTCCACCTGCGACGCGCACGGACCGGCCCACCGCAGCCCCCCGCGACCCGCCGCCCCACCACCACCCGCGCCCTGATCCTCGCCGCCGCGGCCTCCACCACACTCGGCGTCGTCCACACGGCCCCCGCCTTCGCCGCCCCCCACCTCCCCGCCCGCCCGGGCACCCCCGCGGCCGACGAGCCCGACACCCCCCAGGGCGGCAAGGCCCCCCTGCACGGCCCGGCCGGCAAACCGGTCGCCCCGGTCAAGACCCCCGCCACCACCCGCGCCGACATCATCAGACGCGCCAAGACCTGGGTCGCCGCCCGCGTGCCGTACAGCATGTCCGCGTACTGGGGCGACGGCTACCGCCAGGACTGCTCCGGCTTCGTCTCGATGGCCTGGAACCTGCCCGGCAACGAGTGGACGGGCAGCCTCGACCAGTACGGCGTCCGGATCGCCAAGGACGACCTCCAGCCCGGCGACATCCTGCTCTTCCACAACCCCGCGGACCCCCAGAAGGGCTCCCACGTGGTGCTCTTCGGCGGCTGGACCGACTACACGCACACCTACTACATCGCCTACGAGGAGACCCGCCCCACCGCCCGCCGCCAGGCCACCCCGTACGCCTACTGGAGCCACTCGGACCGGTACCTCGCCTACCGGTACAAGGGGCTCGTGGGTGGCACCGCGGGCGCGCAGCCGGACCCGGGCGCGGGAACGGACACCGACAAGCCGCCCTCGACGGACGTCACGCCGTACCCGGGGGCGGCCTCCTTCGGTCCCGGGGCCAACAACAAGTACGTCACCCGGCTCGGGCAGATGCTCGTCGCGCGCGGCGGCGCCCGCTTCTACACCTCCGGTCCCGGCCCGCGCTGGTCGGACGCGGACCGCAGGGCCACCCAGGCGTTCCAGCAGGCGCAGGGGTGGCGGGGCGACGACGCGGACGGGCTGCCGGGGCCCCAGACCTGGACGCTCCTGGTGACCGGCCAGGGCCGCGACATCGTCACCGGCACGGCGGGCCCCCCGGCCCCCTCCAAGCCCACCGGCCCGTCGGCGCCTTCCGTACCTTCCGCGCACGGCGTCCCCGGCTATCCCGGACGCGCGCTGTTCCGCCCCGGCGCGAACAACGACTACGTCACCCGCCTGGGCCGCCAGCTCGTCAAGAAGGGGTTCGGCAAGTACTACACGACCGGCCCGGGCCCGCGCTGGGGCGAGGCGGACCGCCGTAACGTCGAGGCCTTCCAGCGCGCCCAGGGCTGGCGCGGCGGCGCGGCGGACGGCTACCCGGGCCCGGAAACCTGGCGCCGCCTCTTCTCGTGACCCCGCCCGCCGACAACCGGCACGAAACCCCGTCCGCCGGCAACCGGCCCCGAACCCCGTCCGCCGAAGTCCGGCACGGACCCCCCTTCGCCGACATCCGGCGCGTAATCCCCTGTGGTGACATCTGGCGCGGAGGCTGGAGACACGCATGAGCACGACCACGACCACTTCCCCCACCCCGGAGTCCGAGGGGCCGTCCCGGCCCGCCCGGCTCATCCAGAACGAGGTGACCACCGAGATCCCCGTCCACCTGCTGTTCCGCGACGACCCGGACCCGGTGTCCGTGCCGCTGAAGCCCGCGGTGGTGACCCGCCGGCAGGGCACCGGGGAGCAGCCCCGTCTGCGCCGCCCGGTCCAGACGCCCCCGCGCCCCGCCCCCGACGTCGACCCCGACCTGGCCGAGCGCCCCGCGCGGGTGCTGCCGGGCTCGGCGGGCGTCCTCGCCGGCGCCTGCGGACTGGCCGGGTGCGCGGCCACCTCGTGGTGGGCGGGCGTCGTACCGCCGCTCGCCCTGGCGGCGCTTCGGCTGCCGTCGTACGCGGGAGCGGGCCTCGGCCCGGCGCAGTGGGCGGCCTACGCGGGGGCCGGCGCCCTCGGTCTGGTCGGCTTCGGCGGACTGGCCCGCGGCACCACCGGACGGGCCTGGGTGCTCGGGCTGTTCGGCCGCTACCGCGGGACCGTCCGGCGCACCGGCCTGATGTGGGTCAACCCGCTGCTGCTGCGCCGCCGCGTCGACGTCCGGCTGCGGCACTGGCGCAGCGAGCCGATGCCGGCCGCCGACGCGAGCGGGGTCGCGCTGCGGGTCGTCGTCCTCGCGGTGTGGCGGGTGCGGGACACCGCGCGGGCCACGCTCGGCGTCGACGACCACGAGACGTATCTGCGCGAGTGCGTGGAGGCCGCGCTCGCCCGGGTGCCGGTGGAGGCGCCGGGCTCGCCGCGGGCGTCCGCCGACGCGGCGGCCGACGCGCTGACCCGTCTGGTGGCGGCGGACGCGGCGCCGGTGGGCCTGGAGGTGTTCTCCGTACGACCCGTCCGGATCGAGTACGCCCCCGAGGTGGCCGCCGCGATGCACCGCCGCCGGATCGCCGCGCTGGACGCCCAGAACCGGGCGAGCGTGCTGACCTCGGTGGTGGACTCCGTGGAGGACACGGTGACCCGGCTGACCATGCGCGGCCTGGTGGAACTGGACGACTACGAGCGCAAGGCGCTGGTGAAGGACCTGACGGTGGCGTTCTCCTCGGGGTGTATGGACACGGTCAACACACGGTAATAATCTGGGACTTGGTCTAGACCTGCACGCTCATCGAACTTCCCCCACGTTCCCAGGAGCAGCAGCATGCGCAGAAAGACCAAGTGGTACGCCGCCGTCGTGGGCCTCGCCACCACCGGAGCCGTCGTGCTCTCCTCCGGCGGTGCCAGCGGCCACGGCTACACCGACCTCCCCATCAGCAGGCAGAAGCTCTGCCAGAACGGCACCGTGACGAACTGCGGCGACATCCAGTGGGAGCCGCAGAGCGTCGAGGGCCCGAAGGGCTTCCCGGCCGCGGGCCCCGCCGACGGCCAGATATGCAACGGCGGTGTGAGCCGCTTCAGTCAGCTCAGCGCGCCGAAGACGCCGTCGGGCGCCGCCTGGCCCGCGACCAAGGTGACGGGTGGTCAGAGCTACACGTTCCGCTGGCAGTTCACCGCCATGCACGCCACCACCGACTTCAAGTACTACGTCACCAAGGCGGGTTGGAACCAGAACCACAACCTGGCCCGCTCCGACCTCAACCTCACGCCGTTCCTGACCGTCCCCTACAACGGCCAGCGCCCCCCGGCCACCCTCTCCCACAGCGGCACCCTGCCCTCGGGACTGAGCGGCCGCCATGTGATCGTCGCGGTGTGGACGATCGCCGACACCACCAACGCGTTCTACGCCTGCTCGGACGTCACGTTCTGAGCATCGCTTGAGCGAAAGCCGGCCTCCCCCGGGGTAGGTTCCCCCACACGAGCAGTACCTGACCTCGGGGGATGTGCCATGGACGCCTTCTTCTACCTCTTTCCCTGCCTGATCGCGGCCGCGGCCCTGGCCGGCGCGTACCGGGCGTTGCGGCGCTGGCTCCAGTTGCGGGGCGCGTGGAACAGCGGGCTGACGGCCGAGGCGCGCTGCCTGCGGATGTATACGACGACCCACGGCGGCGGCGAGTCACGGGTGCGTACGGTCCTGCACCACGTCTACGAGTTCACGGCCCGCGACGGCCGGGTGGTCCGCTTCGAGGAGGAGGGCGGCCCGGGGACGACCTTCGAGGGCGACATCGTCACCGTGCACTACAGCGACGGCCCGCATGTCGTGGCCACGGCCCACCCGTCCAGCGCCCGGCACGCGGTGAGCGCCTTCGGTCTGGTCGCCTTCCTCGGCGTGATCGTGGCCTTCTGCGTCGGCTTCATGGTCACCTACGCGGAGATGTCCTCGACCCTCCACATCTGACGCTCCGTCAACTACCGTGCGCCTCCATGGACTCCAGGAGGCGTACGGTCGCGGAGCTGGTCGCCGGCCGGTGGGGGGACCACCGGCCCGGGCTGTGGTGCGAGGGCGAGTCGCTCACCCATCACCAGGTCGCGGCGGGCGCGGCGGCCCGGGCGGCCCTGCTGACCGAACTGCTGCCCCCACAGGCGCACATCGGCGTCCTCCTCGACAACACCCCTGAATATCCACTGTGGTTGAGCGCGGCCGCCCTCGCCCGCACCGCCGTCGCCGGCATCAACCCCACCCGCCGGGGCCCCGAGCTGGCCCGCGACATCCTGCACACCGAGTGCCGCCTCCTGATCACCGAAGCGTCCCAACTCCCTTTGCTGAAGGGCCTGGACCTCCCCGGCGTCCGCATCCTGCTGACCGGTTCCGAGGAGTACGACGACCTGCTCGCGCCCTACGCCGACGCTGAGCCGGACGCCTCCCGCGCCACCCCCGAGGACCGGCTGCTCCTCTACTTCACCTCGGGCTCGACCGGCGCCCCCAAGGCGGCCCTCTGCTCCCAGGGCCGCCTCGCCGCAGCGGGCCGCTCGCTGGCCGACCAGTTCGGGCTCGGCCCTGATGACGTCCACTACATCTGCATGCCGATGTTCCACGGCAACGCGGTCATCGCCGACTGGGCGCCCGCGCTCGCGACCGGGGCAGGCGTGGCGCTGCGGCGGCGGTTCTCGGCGTCGGGGTTCCTGACGGACGTACGGCGCTACGGGGCGACGTACTTCACCTATGTCGGCCGGGCGATCCAGTACGTCCTCGCCACCGAGCCCCGCGAGGACGACCGGGACAACCCGCTGCGGCTCGGCTTCGGCACCGAGGCGGGGGCGGTGGACGCGGCGGCGTTCTCACGGCGCTTCGGAGTACGGCTGGTCGAGGGGTACGGGTCCTCCGAGGGCGGCGCGGCGATCCAGTGGGCGGCCGGGACACCCGAGGGTGCGGTCGGGCGGGCGGGGCCCGGGCTCGTCGTACTGCATCAGGAGACGCGCGAGGAGTGCCCGCGGGCGGTCTTCGACACGGCCGGGCGGTTGCTGAACGGGGACGAGGCGATCGGCGAGCTGGTGAACAAGGGGCCGAACCCCTTCGAGGGGTACTGGCGCAATCCGGCGGCGGAGGCGGAGCGGCGGCGGGACGGGTGGTACTGGACCGGGGACCTCTTCTACCGGGACGCCGACGGCTACCTCTACTTCGCGGGCCGCACCGACGACCGGCTGCGGGTCGACAGCGAGAACCTGGCCGCCGCGATGATCGAGAACATCCTCGCGCGCTACGAGGGCGCGGACGCGGTCGCCGTGTACGCGGTCCCGGACCCGGTGACCGGCGACCAGGTCATGGCGACGATCGCCGGAACCTTCGACCCAGTCGACTTCGCGACGTTCCTGGAGTCCCAGCCGGACCTCGGCACGAAGATGGCACCGCGTTTCGTGCGGGTAGTGAAGCGAATGCCGGTCACGGCCACCAACAAGATCAACCGCGCCCTACTGAGGAAGGAGGGCCTCGACTGCACGGACCCGATATGGACCCGCAAAAACACCGAAGGACCCTTCGCTCCCACGAAAGGCCCTTCACCGGTGCGCCGCCAGGGACTCGAACCCCGGACCCGCTGATGCTGCATCCTCTGGGGGACAACCCCCAGACCCCCGGCCGACCTCGCGGCGCCCTGGAAAACATCGAAAGGCCCCTCGCTCCCACGAGAGGCCCTTCTGGAGTGCGCCGCCAGGGACTCGAACCCCGGACCCGCTGATGCTGCATCTTCTGGGGGATAACCCCCAGACCCCCAGCCGCGCTCATGGCTCCCGGAAACACGCCAAAGGGCCTCTCGCTCCCACGAAAGGCCCTTCACCGGTGCGCCGCCAGGGACTCGAACCCCGGACCCGCTGATTAAGAGTCAGCTGCTCTAACCAACTGAGCTAGCGGCGCATGACTCTCGCCGTCCGCCTCTCGGCGGCTGGCGACAGAGAAAATACTACCCGGTCGGAGGGGGTGCTTCTGACCACGGCCAAGTAGACCCACCTAGGGGCGCGGGGAACTGCGCGACCAGCCCCCACGGACCCGCAGACGACTCCTAGATCGCCAGCGACAGGAGAACGGGCGCGGCTCCCCGATTCAAGCGGTCCGTCGCCTGCCGCAGACGATGGGCCTGATCGACGGGCAGCGACAACGCCAGACACCCCACCGAAGACCCCGCAGTGATCGGCACCGCCGCGCACACCGTGCCCACCGCGTACTCCTGGAGGTCGAGGTGGGGAACAGTGGGCGGTTGCGACTCCAACCGAGACAGCAGCAGCTTGTCGCTGGTGATCGTGCGGGACGTGAGGCGGGTCATGCGGTGCCGGGAGAGATGGTCCCGCCGGCCGTTGTGGTCCAGCTGGCTCAGCAGGCTCTTGCCCAACGCAGTGGCATGCGCCGAGGACCGGAAGTCCACCCACTCGTTCACCGCCGGCGTCCCCGGCCCGTCCGCGTACTGCGCGATCGTCACCTCACCGTCGATGTACCGGCTGATGTACACCGCCGCCCCGATCGAGTCGCGCAACCCGTCGAGCGTGCGCTGCAGCTTGTCGCGCAGGGCCTGGTCACGGTCCTGCGCGGAGCCGAGGCGGCTGAGCGAGTCCCCGGTCACATACGCCCCGTCGGCGACCTGCTCGACGTACCCCTCACGGCGCAGCATGCGCAGGAGCGCGGTCAGTCGCTCCGGGTCGAGACCGGTCGTACGGGAGAGTTCCGTGTCGGTGACTCCGGCGGTGTGCCGCGCCACCGTCTCCAGGACGCGCAGGGCGTCCTGGGCCGAGTGGTACGGCGCGGACGGCTCGTGCTTCAGGGCCACGGTCTTCCCCCTGCGGCTCGCTCGTTGCACTACTACTGGGCCGTAATACCAGACAGCGATCCCTTCCACGATAACCGGCAAAAGGCGTGCGGTGAGCGGCTGTTGACGAGATTCCGTCCCCGGGCCGGGCCTCCCAGCAGGGCGGCTGGCTCGCTGGCATATGCCAGCGGAATGACCCGGGGTCGGGACCTCGGAGATTGAACAGCGTTCACTTCTTGGAGCGGATCTCGCGCTCAGGGCGCCGCCCGAGAAATTCTCGCGTCGACCCGCCGACCGGACCGGTGCCCCCTGTCAGGCGTTGCTGAACTTGAAGGGGCCGCTCCACAGGATGTCGCTGCCCTCGTACACGCTGACGACCCACGACACCGTGGCGTTCTCCGAGATGTCGTCCCAGAAGCTGTCGCAGACCTGCCAGCCCGCCGCCGTGCCGCCGTTCTCCCAGCATCGGTACCCGTCGCCGGACACGTTGTCCTCGCCGCGGACCTCCACGTGGTGGCCGTCGGAGTAGAGGTCCTTGACGTAGAACTTGTCGCCGGACGCCTTGAAGCAGGCGATGCCGCGGTCGTGCCCGCCGCCGGACACCCAGGCGCAGTTGGCGTCGATGGAAGGGGTGCCCGACGGGGTGGCCTGTTCGGTGTGGACCGTCTGCGCCGAGGCGGATCCGGGGGTCATGAGCACCAGGCTGGCGGCGATGGCTGTGACAGTGGTGGGCAGGAGCGCGTTTCGCATCTATTCGTCTCCAGTCGTCGAATGTGACGCTATTGAGGAGTAAGGGAGAACATCAGACCCGCTGTCACAGCACCGCGCTGAGAAACTCCCTGGTCCGCTTCTGCTCGGGCTCGTTGAAGATCTTCTCCGGCGGACCGGACTCGATGATCCGGCCCGCGTCGAACATCAGGACCTGGTCCGAGATGTCCCGGGCGAAGCTCATCTCGTGGGTGACGCAGAGCATCGTGATGTCGGTACTGCGGGCGATGTCCCGCAGGACGTCCAGGACACCCGCGACCAGCTCCGGGTCGAGCGCGGAGGTGACCTCGTCGAGCAGCAGCACCCGCGGCCGCATCGCCAGTGCCCGGGCGATCGCCACCCGCTGCTGCTGGCCACCGGACAGCTGGGTCGGGTACTTGTCGATGTGCTCGGCCAGACCCACCAGTTCGAGCAGCTCACGAGCCCGCTGTTCGGCCTCGTCCTTGGACAGGCCGAGGACGGTGACCGGGGCCTCGGTGATGTTGCGCAGCACCTTCATGTTCGGGAAGAGGTTGAACTGCTGGAAGACCATCCCGATGTCCTTGCGGACCTCGCGGATGTGCTTCTCGCTCGCGGCCACCAGTTTCCCGTTGCGCTGCTCATGGGTCAGGTAGTCGTCGCCCACCTTGATCGTGCCCTCGTCGGGCTTGGTCAGCGTCATCAGCAGCCGCAGGATCGTCGTCTTGCCGGATCCCGAGGGGCCGATGAGGGTGACGTGCTTGCCGGAGTCGACCCGGAAGTCGAGCCGGTCGAGCACGGTGTTGTCGCCGAAGCGCTTGGTGACCTGGTCGAAGCGGATCAGCTCGCTGCCGTCGACCGGGGGGTTGTGGACTTCGGGGATGCGCTCTGCGGGATTCGTGTCAGCGGACAAGACGTCGCTCCAGGGCTCGGATCAGAAGGGAGGCGGGGTAGGCGATGACGATGAAGGCCACCCCCACGACGGTGAGTGCCTCCGTGGTGAAGGTCTCGTTACTGAAGGCCTGGGCCTCGCCGAGCATGTCGAACGCGCCGATGGTCGCGATCATGGGCGAGTCCTTCAGCATGGCCACTACGTAGTTGCCCAGCGGCGGCACGACCCGGCGGATCGCCTGGGGAAGGATCACCGCCCGCCAGGTACGGCCCCTGGGCAGGTTCAGAGCGGTTGCCGCCTCCCACTGTCCGACGGGGACGCCGTCGATTCCCGCGCGGTAGACCTCCGCGGTGTAGGTGGAGTAGTGCAGTCCGAGACCCACGATGCCGGTGGTGAGCGGCGACATCGACGGGCCGAAGTTGGGCACGACGTAGAAGAGGAAGAAGAGCTGCACCAGCAGGGGGGTGTTGCGGATGAACTCCGTGACGGCTACGACCGGCCAGCGCACCCAGACCTGGGCGGACCGCTGTGCCAGCGCCCACGCCAGGCCCAGAGCGAAGGCGATCAGCGTGCCGATGGCGAGCGCCTGGAGGGTGACCAGCACCCCGTCCCAGAACCGCGGCATGAAGTCGGCCACGACCTGCCAGTCCCAGTTCATTCCGTACCTCCCGCCGACTGGGCACCGGCAGGCACCCGCTCGCCCCGGTCAGGGCCCCTGCTGATCACGCTCCCGCGCGCCGGCTGCTGACCGACCCGGGCCTTCGCCCTGCGCTCGACCAGCCGCATGCCGCGTGTGATGAGGAAGGCGAGAACGAAATAGACGACCAGCAGCAGGGTGTAGATCGGAGTGGTCTCGTTGGTGCCCAGCCGGACCAGGTTGCCGGCGAAGGTCATGTCGGCGACGGTGATGATCGAGACGAGGGCGGTGCCCTTGAGCAGCTCGATCAGCAGGTTGTTGAACGGTGGCACCATCTCGGGCCACGCCTGCGGCATTTCGATCAGGCGCAGCCGCTGCCAGCGGGTGAAGTTGAGGGCGATGCCCGCCTCCTTCTGCGCCGGTGGGACCGCGGCCAGCGAGCCGCGGACGACCTCGGAGCCGTAGGCACCGTAGGTGAGCCCGAGCGCGCTGACGCCGGCCCACATGGGGACGAGCTGCCAGCCGAAGAGGGGCAGCGCGAAGAACATCCAGAACATCAGCACCAGCGCCGACATCCCGCGGAAGATCTCGAAGTACGTCCCGGCGACGAATCGGACGAACCGATTCTGCGAACCGCGGGCGAGACCGATCCCGAACGAGACGGCCGCGCCGAGTGCCGCGGCGTATGCCGTGACCTGGATGGTGACCCAGACACCGGGCAGGAACCACGTGGTGAGGAACTGCGAACTCATCATCCGCCGCACAACTCCTTCGCCGTGAGGTCGGTCATGTCGGCACGGCCGAAACCGAAGGGGCTCACGATCCTCAGGAGTTCCCGGTAGTCGTTCTGCTTGAGCCGCAGGAGTTCCCTGTTGAACGCGTCGCGCAAGTTCTTCTCGGACTGCCGGAAGGCGAATCCGCCGGCACCGTAGGCCGGCTTTCCGTCCACCACGGGTTGGAAGGGCTCGGTCGTCGAGACGCGGCCTGAGCCCGCCACCGCGGACTTGACCGTGATGCGCGTGCCGGCGAAGGCGTCCACCCGGCCCTGGGCCACCGCGTCGAGACCGGCCACCTGGTCCGGCAGGACCAGGACGTCGCCGATGCCTGCGGCCTTGGCGTAGTCGATCTGGGCGTAGGCCTTCCCGGAGGCGAGTCTGAGCCCCTTCTTCTTGATGTCGGCGTATGTCCTGATGTTGTGTGGATTGCCCTTCCGGACGATGAACGCGTCCAGCATGAGGTAGTCCGGGTCGGCGAACAGCACCTGCTCGCACCGCGTGGGGTTGATGTACATCCCCGCGGACACCACGTCGAACTGCTGGGCCTTCAGCCCGGGGATGAGGGCGCCGAAGTCCACGGGTACCGGCTCGACCTTGTCGATGCCGAGCCGCCTGAAGATCACCTTCGCGATCGCGGGAGCCTCTCCGGTGGCCTGGCCGTCGTCGCCGACATAACCGAAGGGCGGTTCGCTGGCGATGCCGATCTTCACGGAACCCTGATCGCGCAGGGTGTTCAGCAGGCCGCCGCCCAGCACCTTGCCTTCGTCGGGCACACGGCTGCACCCGACCACGCCAAGACTGCCCGCCGCACCCAGCGATACCGCTCCGGCGAGCAGCGAACGGCGGGTGAGGCGTCTGGAGGGCCGAGGGTCGGTTCCTGATCTGTTTACGTGTGGTCGAGCCATGGGCGCGCGCTTACCCGGCTTCATGCGAGGTATGCGGATCGCTTTCGTCCACTCGATGCGGAGGCGCCCTTGACCGCGAGGAGACCATGGAACGCATGGCTGACCGTTACATCGAAGTCTCGCTGGTCCAGCGTGGAATCACCGGCACGGCAAAGCTGCTCGACGATCGGGCGCCGCTCACCTGCGCGGCCGTATGGGACGCCCTGCCGCTCGCCGGTGACGTCTACCACGCCAAATACGCCCGCAACGAGATCTACGCCCTCTTCCCGCCCTTCGCCGATTCCGAACCCCCGCTGGAGAATCCGACAGTCACCCCCATCCCGGGAGATCTCTGCTATTTCTCCTTCGCCGGCGCGGAACTCGGCACCAAGGCCTACGGCTACGACCGGGAGGTCCGGCACGGCACCACCCTCGTCGACCTCGCCCTCTTCTACGAACGCAACAACCTCCTCCTGAACGGCGACGTCGGCTGGGTCCCGGGCATCGTCTGGGGCCAGGTGGTGGAGGGCCTGGAGGAACTGGCGGCCGGCTGCAACGACCTGTGGCGCACGGGGGCGGCGGGGGAGACGCTCAGCTTCCGCCGGAAGTGAAACCCGCCTCGTACAGCGCGTGAGCCGCCCGCAGCACGAGGTCGTCGCGATGGCGGGCCGCCACGATCTGCAATCCCACCGGCAGTCCGTCGCCGTCCTTCCCCACCGGGACGGACGCGGCGGGCTGTTGGGTCAGGTTGAAGGGGTACGTGAACGGGGTCCAGCCGGTCCACCTCCGGTGGCCCGAGCCCTTCGGGACCTCCGCGCCCGCCTCGAAGGCCGTGATCGGGAGGGTCGGGGTGATCAGGAGGTCGTAGGTGTCGTGGAAACGGCCCATCCGGCGCCCGAGTTCCATGCGGACGTCCACCGCGGCGAGGTAGTCGAGCGCACTCAGGCGGCCGCCCAGGCCGCGGATCTCCCGGAGACCGGGATCCAGCAACTCCCGCTGGTGCGGCCCCAGATGCTGGGTCACCCGGGCCGCCCCGCCGAACCACAGCGCGTGGAAGGCGTCCACCGGATCGGCGAAGTCGGGGTCGGCCTCGGTGACGTACGCGCCGAGTTCGGCGAGCCGCGTCACGGCACGGCGTACGGCCGCGGCCACCGCGGGCTGCACGGCCACCTGTCCGCCGAGGGTGGGGGAGTAGGCGATCCGCAACCCCCGTACACCACCGGTCAGTTCGGCCGAGTAGGGACCGGCCGCGGGACCCAGCGCCGACCAGTCGCGCGAGTCCGGTACCCCGATCACGTCGAGGAGCAGCGCCGCGTCCGCCGCGTCCCGGGTCATCGGCCCCACGTGCGCGAGCGTCCCGAACGCGCTCGCCGGATACAGCGGCACCCTCCCGTACGTCGGCTTCAGCGCGAAGATCCCGCAGAAGGCCGCCGGGATCCGGACACTGCCCCCACCGTCCGTGCCCAGCGCCAACGGCCCCGCCCCCAACGCCACGGCCGCCGCCGCACCCCCGCTGGAGCCGCCCGCGGTGCGCGTCGGATCGTACGGATTGCGGGTCACGCCCGACAACGGCGAGTCGGTGACGCCCTTCCAGCCGAACTCCGGGGTCGTGGTCTTGCCGAGGAACACGGCACCGCTCTCCCGTAGCCGGGCGACCGAGGGGGCGTCCTCGTCCCAACTCCCCTCGGGAGCGATGGTCTTGGAGCCCTTCAGCGTCGGCGCGCCCCGCATCAGCAGGATGTCCTTCACCGTGACCGGCACCCCGTCCAGCGGCCCGGCCGGCTCCCCGCGCCGCCACCGGTCGGCCGACGCGCGCGCCTGCACCAGCGCCTCCTCCCCGGTCAGCCGTACGAAGGCGTTGACCTCCGGCTGGATCCGCTCGGCCCGTTCCAGAGCCGCCCGGGTGGCCTCGACTGGACTGAACTCCCCTTTCCGGTAACCCTCCACGAGTCGTACGGCGGTCAGCTCCACGAGGTCCTGCATACGCCCCTCCGATCTCAGTGCCCCGGTACGTACCCGCGTTTCTTGTCCACCACGTTCGGCAGAGACCTTCCCGCCTCCCAGCGGTCGTACAACTCCAGGAACTGGGCGCCCAGTTCGTCCCGCCAGCCGATCGTGTCGCCGCTCATGTGCGGGGACACGATCAGTCCGGGCACCCGCCACAACGGGCTGTCCGGCGGCAGGGGCTCGTCGACGAAGACATCCAGCGCGGCGCCGGCGATCCACCGTTTGGTCACCGCCTCCACCAGCGCGTCCTCGACGACCAGTTGGCCCCGGCCGATGTTGATGAACCGCGCGGAGGGCTGCATCACCCCGAAGCGGCGGGCGTCGAACATGCCGTGGGTCTCCGCGGTGAGCGGGGCGGCCGCGATCACCCAGTCCGCGCGGGCCATCAGCCGGTCGAGGTCGTCGGGGCCGTGGATCCCGGTGCGGGAGCGGCGGCCGACCAGGGCGGTGACGATGCCGAGCGCCTTGAGGGTGGCGACGATCGCCCGGCCGATGGGCCCCGAACCGACCACGCACGCGCGCGTGCCGGCCACCCGCTGGGACTCCCGGTGCCGCCACACCCCCTCCCGCTGGAGCTCCAGCGTCCGGGGCAGGTCCTTGGCCATCGTCAGGACCAGCGCGGCGACGTACTCGGCGATCGGCTGGTCGAAGACACCGCGCGCGTTGGTCACCCGCGTGTCGGAGGCGGCGAGTTCGGGACACATCAGATGGTCCACACCCGCGCTCGCGGTGTGCACCCAGCGCGGCCGCGGCCCCTCGCCCGGCCATGCCTCGCGCACCGCGGTCGAGGTGAAGTCCCAGACCAGGAGCACGTCGGCGGACGACAGCAGCCCGGCGAGCGTGGTGGCGTCCGCGTGCGCGATCCGGGCGCGGCCGGTGAGCCGGCCGAGCCGGGGCGGGGGATCGGCGTCGAGGACGAGGAGCGTGGGGACGGACGCGGACATCGCTGCACCGTTTCTGCGGGACTGTGCCAGGCGTCTGACGTGGGCGGATTGACCACGCTCGCACCCGAACCTACCTTCGTCAACACGGGCGTTGCGTACGTTCCGCTGTCCCCTCGTCTCTCACGGTGAGGCCGGTGCCTGCCATGGACGTCTCCTTTCTGGGCGGACCGCTGCCGCAACGCGGTGTCGGTGTCGTCGCCCCCTTCGACTTCGCGCTCGACCGCGAGCTGTGGCGTTGGGTCCCCGACGACGTCTCCCTGCATCTGACCCGCACCCCGTACGTCCCCGTCGAGGTCAGCCTCGACCTCGCCCGCCTGGTCAGCGAGCACGAGACCCTGCACGAGGCGGTGCGCACCCTGAACGCGATCGCGCCCGAGGTCGTCGCCTACGCCTGCACCTCCGGCAGCTTCGTCGGCGGGATCGCCGGCGAGCGCGCGATGTGCGAGGCGATGACCCGGGCGGGCGCGGTGCCCTCCCTGACCACCTCCGGCGCCCTCCTCGACGCCCTCACCGAGCTCGGCGTGAGCCGGGTCGCGCTGGTCACGCCGTACACCGTCTCCGTGACCAGGTCCCTGGAGGAGTACGTCGCCGAGGCGGGCGTCGCCGTCACGGGCTGTGCCTACATGGGCCTGACCCGGCACATCTGGAAGGTGCCGTACCGCGAGGTCTCCGCGATGGCCCACAAGGCGGTGCGGGGTGACGCCCAGGCCCTGTTCATCAGCTGCACCAACCTGCCGACGTACGACGTCATCCCGCAGCTGGAGGCGGAGCTGCGGATACCGGTGATCTCGGCCAACCAGGTGACGATGTGGGCGGCGCTGCGCAGGCTGGGTACCCGGGCCGTGGGACCGTACCAGGCGCTGATCGACCCGGCGGCGAGGTCGGGTCCCGCCCTGCCCGACGTACCGCGACTGCCGGACGAAGAACAGCAGCAGGAAGGCTGGACATGACCGCACTCGGATTCCTCTACCCGGGCCACTCCGCCGAGGACGACTACCCGCGCATGGAGCAGCTCCTGGGCAGCGACATCCGGCTGGACGTGGTGCACACCGACATCGGCACCGACGCGCACCGCGTCGACGCGCTCCTGGAGATGGGCGCGCCCGAGCGGCTCGCGGCCGGGGTCGGGGAACTGCGCATGGCGGGCGCCGAGTCCGTCGTCTGGGCCTGCACCAGCGGCAGTTTCGTCTACGGCTGGGAGGGCGCCCACGACCAGGTGCGCACCCTGGCGCAGGCCGCCGGGATGCCGGCCTCCTCCACGTCGTTCGCCTTCGTGCACGCGGCGCGGGAGATCGGGGCCGGGCGGGTCGCCGTCGCCGCGACCTACCCGGACGACGTGGCCGGACTGTTCGCGGACTTCCTGCGGGCGGGCGGCCTTGAGGTGCTCGACGTCCGGCACGCCGGGATCGTCACGGCGGCGGAGGTCGGCACGTGGGGCGAGGAGGAGGTCCTGGCGCTGGCCCGCCAGGCCGACACCCCGGACGCGGAGGCGGTCCTCCTCCCGGACACGGCCCTGCACACGGCGGCCCATCTGCCGGCTCTGGAGAAGGAGTTGGGCAAGCCGGTCCTCACCGCCAACCAGGTCACGGCCTGGGAGGCCCTCCGCCTGACCGACCGCCGCGTCAACGCCCCGGCTCTGGGCACGCTGTTCACGAGGGAGCCGATCGTGCAGGTGTGACGGTCCGGGGCCCTTGGTTCAGGTGTGACGGTCCGGGGGCCGGGTCAGGTGGAGACCGGCGCCCGGCCGTACCACTCCGCCGCCTCCGCGAAGTCCGTCGCGAAGCCGGACCCCGGTGTCAGGCGCAGGTCGTGCCAGAGTGGGGTGGGGTCGAACCAGTGGTCGGTGGTGAGCATCGCGAGGGCGTGGGCCGAGCGGGGGTCCTCGGCGAGGAGCTCACCGGCCCGCGCGAGCGTCAGGTCCCGCTCCGGCCAGGGGAGCGCGGCCCGGTCGGCGACCGCCCGCAGCAGCGTCCCCGCGGTCTCCGGCACCGGATGCACCGCGTGGTACGCGGCGAACCGCAGATCGGCCGCGGGCGCGAGCCCGGCACCGACCACCAGACGGGCCAACTCCCGTACGGAGATCAGGGAGAGCCGGGCCGGCCAGCCCTCGACCGTGCCGGGCAGCGCCCGCAGCAGCCGCACCAGACCCGGCACCACCCACACGTCCCCCCGCCCGTACACGAGATGCGGCCGCAGCACGATCCCGCCGGCCTCCAGCACCGCGTCCTCCGCCGCCGCCCGGCTCCGCGAGGTCGGCGACGCCGGATCGCGGACCAGCTCCTCGGGCGCCGCGTGCCGGAAGACCCCGCGGCCGTACACCGAGGCGGTGCTCACGTACACGATCCGCCCGACCCCGCCCCGCCGGGCCTCGGCGAGCAGGTTTTGGGTACCCCGGGCGTTGACGTCCTCATTGGCCTCGGGCGAGGAGCCGATGTACGAGGCACAGTGCAGCAGGACATCGACTCCCTCGCAGATCCCGGTCAGTGAGGCCGGGTCGGTGAGGTCGGCCGACAGAGCGGGCCGCTCGGGCACGGGCCGCCGATGGGACATCAGGCGCGGGTCCAGTCCCCGGCGGGCCGCCTCGTCGGTCACATGGCTCCCGACGAATCCCGCGGCGCCGGATATCAGGACGGTGGGCATACGGGTTCCTCCAGACCGGTCGATCACGCCTCGGCCCGCCCCAGGACGAGGTCGGCCGCAAAGACCTGTTCCCCTTCCTGAGTGCCCCGCACCCTGCCCCGGGCCTCGCCGGCCACCCCGTCGGCGCCGCCCGCGTCCGTGACCTCGGCCTCCAGGAAAAAGGGCGTCTCGAGTTCGGCGTACCGGTTGAACTCGCTCTCCAGGCCGAGCAGCAGACCGTCCGCCCGCCCGGGTCAGGAGGGCAGCGGTTCCGTCGGTTCGGGGGCGCCTACCCCGTGCCGGAGCTGCTCGAACAGCTGGGCGATGCGTTCCTCGTCGCGTCGGTAGTGGGTCCACTTCCCCACGCGGGTGGATCGTACGAGCCCCGCCCGTTCCAGGACGGCCATATAGGTGGAGACGGTGGACTGCGCGAGGCCCGTCTTGGCCTGGATATGGCTCACACAGACCCCGACCGCACGCGGATCGGTCATCTCCGGATCGACCGGGAAGTGCCGCTCGGGTTCGCGCAGCCAGCTGAGTACCTGTAGCCGCACGGGGTTGGCGAGCGCCTTGAGCGGATCCAGCAGGGGGACGAGATCGCCCGTCCCGCTGGGAGGCTTCGGAATCGGCCTCACGGAGTTCGGGATCGTAGGTCTGCTGCCCGAGGTCGCGAGCGACTTCGGCGTCTCCGAGTCGGCCGCCGGCTACCTGGTCTCCGGCTACGCGCTCAGCGTCGCGGTCGGCGCCCTGGCCCTGACCGCCGCCCTCACCCGCTTCGACCGCAAGAAGGTCCTGGTCGGCCTGATGACGCTGTTCATCGCGGGCAACCTGATCTCCGCCGTGGCTCCCACCTACGAGCTGCTGATGGTCGGCCGGATCGTCGCCGCCCTGTGCCACGGCGCCTTCTTCGGCGTCGGCGCCGTCGTCGCCTCCGACATGGTCGCCGAGAACAAGAAGGGCAGCGCCATCGCCCTCATGTTCGGCGGACTCACCGCGGCCAACGTGCTCGGTGTGCCGCTCGGCACCTTCCTCGGCCAGCAGATGGGCTGGCGCTCCACCTTCTGGGCCATCACCGTCATCGGTGTCCTCACCCTGATCGGCATCCAGTCCCTGGTGCCGCGGACGACCGGGGCCGCGCGGACCGACCTCCGCGCCGAGCCGGCCGTCTTCGGCCGCGGCCAGGTCTGGGTCTCCATCGCCCTGAGCATCCTCGCCTTCGGCAGCGTCATCGGCGGCTACACCTACATCGCCTTCACGCTCACCGACGTCAGCGGCTTCGCCACCAGCACGGTGCCGTGGCTCCTGGTGCTCTTCGGCGCGGGCACGTTCATCGGCAACTTCGTCGGCGGCAAGGCGGCCGACAGGTCCCTGAACACCACGCTGATCGCGATCATGGCCGCCCTCGCCGTCGTCCTCGGCCTGTTCGCCCTCACCGCGGAGAGCAAGGTCGCGACGGTCGTCGCCCTGCTGCTGATGGGCACCATCGGTCTCGCGACCGCCCCCGGCCTGCAGGTGCGCACCATGAAGTACGCCGACGACGCGCCCACCATGGCCTCCGGCGCCAACATCGCCGCCTTCAACGTCGGCAACGCGCTCGGCGCCTGGCTCCGCGGTCTGGCCATCGCGGCCGGCTACGGCTTCGTCTCCCCGCTGTGGGTCGGCGCCGGACTCGCCCTCGCCGGACTCGTCGTCGTGACCGGCGGCTCCCTCGGCCGCGGCACAAGGCCCTCGTGGACCGTCGCGGGCGGCTCGATGCAGCCGACGAAAAGGGCCGGCGCCGAGGTCCGCTGACGGCCTGTGCCGGAGACGTTCCTCCAGCACCCCGACGTGGCCCGCGGGAATAAACGGGGACTGTCTCCCGTTGAGCCCACGGACCACGCACACGCACCAGCCAGTACAACCACCGTATGAACCAGGAGGCCCCCGTGGCGGCAGACGAGATCCGAGGGACCACTCAGGGCACCGCCCCCGTCCCCCTCTCGGTCCTGGACCTGGTCACCGTCGGCGCCGGCCGCACGGCCACCGACGCGCTCCGGACCAGTGTCGCCATCGCCAAGCTCACGGAGGCCCGCGGCTTCCACCGCTACTGGGTCGCCGAGCACCACTCCATGCCGGGCGTGGCCTCCTCGTCCCCGGCCGTGATCCTGGCCCACCTCGCCGCCCACACCGACCGCATCCGCCTCGGCTCGGGCGGGGTCATGCTGCCCAACCACGCCCCGCTCGTCATCGCCGAGCAGTTCGGCACGCTGGAGGCGATGGCCCCGGGCCGTATCGACCTGGGCCTGGGCCGCGCCCCCGGCACCGACGGCGCGACCGCGGCGGCCCTGCGCCGCACGGACCGCCTGCACGAGGGCGCCGACGACTTCCCCGAGCAGCTCGCCGAGCTCACCCGCTTCCTGGACGACGACTTCCCGGACGGCCACCGCTACCGCCGTATCCACGCGGTACCCGGCCCGATCCAGTCCACGTCCTCCGGCGGCGTCCAGTCCCCGCACCGCCCGCCGATCTGGCTCCTCGGCTCCTCCGGCTTCAGCGCCCGCCTGGCCGGCACGCTGGGCCTGCCCTTCGCCTTCGCGCACCACTTCTCGGCGCAGAACACCATCCCGGCCCTGGACCTCTACCGCGAGTCCTTCCGCCCCTCCGCGGTCCTGGACGCCCCCTACGCCCTGATCGGCGTCTCCGCGCTCGCCGCCGACGAGGAGAAGGAGGCCCGCCGCCAGGTCCGCGCCGCCGCCCTCAACATGATCCGTCTGCGCACCGGCCGCCCGGGCCTCGTCCCCACCCCGGAGGAGGCGGAGGCGTACGAGTTCAGCCCCATGGAGGAGGAGTTCGCGACCTCCTGGAACGCCAACGTCGTCCACGGCGGCGTCGACGAGGTCCGCTCGGGCCTCGACGACCTCCAGAAGCGCACCGGCGCCGACGAGTTGATGCTCACGTCCCACGCCCACGACGGCGCCCTGCGCCTGCGCTCCTACGAACTGATCGCGAACGCGTACGGCCTGCCGACGGACTGACCGTCAGACGCGTACACCGAGCAACCCGGAGATACGATCCGGCGGCACCGGCCGCGAGTACAGCCACCCCTGGCCGGTGTCGCAGCCGATGCGGCGCAGGCGGGTGGCCTGGGCCGAGGTCTCGACGCACTCGGCCGTGACCGTCAGGCCGAGCCGGTGGGCCAGCTGGATCATCGCCTCGACGACGACCTCGTCGGCCGGGTTGGGCGCCACGCCCTCCCCCTCGTACTGGAAGCCCCGGACGAAGGAGCCGTCCAGCTTCAGGACCGAGACCGGCAGGCGGCTGAGGTAGGCGAGGTTCGAGTAGCCCGTGCCGAAGTCGTCGATCGCGATCCGCACGCCCATGTCGCTGAGGGCCTGGAGCGCCTGGAGCGGCCGTCCCGAAGAACCCATCACCGCGGACTCGGTGAGCTCCAGCTGGAGCAGGTGAGGGGCGAGGCCGGTCTCCTTGAGGGTCCGGGCCACGTCCGCGACCAGGTCGGAGTCCCACACCTGGCGGACCGCCACGTTGACGCTGACGAAGATCGGCGGTTCGTCCGGCTGGTCCAGCTGCCACTGGCGGGCCTGCCGGCACGCGGTCGCCAGGATCCAGCGCCCCAGCGGCACGATCGCGCCGTCCTCCTCGGCCAGTGCGATGAACCGATTCGGCGTCAGGACCCCGAACTGCGGGTGGTTCCAGCGGATCAGCGCCTCGACCCCGCGCAGCCGGCCGTCCTCCATGCCGACCAGCGGCTGGTACTCCAGCGCGAACTCGCCGCGCTCGATCGCCGGCCGCAGCGTCGACGCCAGCGCCTGGCGGGTCACCCGGTTGGCGTTGCGCTCCGGGTCGAAGAGCGTCCAGCGGTCCTTGCCGTCCGCCTTCGCCCAGTACAGCGTGGTGTCGGCGGCCTGCATCAGCCCCGTCGCCGAGGTGCCCTCCGCCAGCCGCTCGACCACCCCGATCGACGCGGACACCGACAGCCGCCGGCCGCCGATGTCGAACGGCGCCTGGATCGCCGTCAGCAGCGACTCGGCGAGATCCGCGAGCTGCTCGGTGCCCGTGGAGTCCTCCACCAGCAGCGCGAACTCGTCACCGCCCAGCCGCGCCACCAGGGGCGAGGTGGCCCGGCCCTGCCCGGCCCCCTCCGCACACCGCGTCAGCCGCTCCGCGACGGCGGCCAGCAGCCGGTCGCCGATCCGGTGCCCGAGGGTGTCGTTGATCGCCTGGAAGCCGTCGAGGTCCAGGTAGCACAGCCCGATCCGGCCCGTGCCTCCTTGCGTGTACGACTCCGGCTCCAGCGCGGCCGACAGCCGCTCGAAGAACAGCGCCCGGTTGGGCAGCCGGGTCACCGGGTCGTGCATCTGCAAGTGCCGCAGCCGCGACTGGAGTTCACGGCGTGAGGTGATGTCGGCGACCGACAGCAGCACCCCCGGGGTGTCACCGGCCAGCGGCGCGACCTTGATCTGCGCCCACAGCGAGTGCCCGTCGGGATGCTTGAGCCGCCGCGTGCAGCGCAGCTTCGCCTGCCGGCCGCGCAGCACCTCGCGGTACGCGTGCCAGGTCCGCGCGTCCGACGCCAGATCCACCAGATCCGCGGCGACCGTCCCGGCCAGCTCCTCCGGTACGGCGCCCAGCAGTTCGCCGAGCGCCGGGTTCGCGTCGACCACCACGCCCTCGCGGTCGACCACGGCCATGGCGATCGGGGCGGCCAGGAAGGCCGCGCGATGCGTCGTCGTGATGTCACTCTCTGTTACGGCGGCCTCTTCGAGGTCTGCCGCGGGCGCCGGCCCTTCGGACGTTCCGTTCACCGCTCGCTCCCGCAGTGCACTCGTTCGCTGTCCGCGCAGGAAAGTGTGCCGATCATAGAGGTAGACCCCCGGCCCTTCCAGCCATTGCCCAGTCTCGGCGACCGGCAACCCCTTCCGGCAGATCGTTTCTGCCCGCAGCTGGGCGGGTTCTTCGGCCCCAGGACCACTTGTGACGTTCCGTGAGCGATTCGGGGGTGTCGGGGCCGACGGAGGGTTACGCACTCTCACTCGTCCGGTGCAGATAAACAGGACGTACTACTGCAAAGCGTCACAGGCTGGGTGCGGTGTCCCGTGAACCGCTCCCGGAGGTCCCCTTGCCGCGCACGTTCCCGCGCCCCCGACTGCGCAGCACCGCGGCCGTGTTCACCACCCTGGCGGCCCTCGCCGCGACCTCCCTCGTCACCGGACCCTCCGTGGCCGAACCCTTCTCGGCGGCACCCTGCACCCTGGAGCGCACCGACGCCCACCACTCCGAGGGCGTTGACACCTGGAACGCCGCCTACCCGCGCCCCGCCCGCGCCCTCGACGCGGTGATGGTCTTCCTGTCCTTCCCGGACGCGGCCCCGCTGACCACCCCCGCCGAGCTGACCGCCGATCACTTCCCGGCCACCACCCGCTTCTTCGAGCGCGCCTCCTACGGCCGCTTCACACTGCGCCCGCATCCGCTGCGGCACTGGATCCGGATGCCGAAGCCGTCCACCGCGTACGCCATACAGCGCGACTGGAACGCCGAGCACCGGGGCGCCTATCTGCGCGACGCGCTCGCCGCGGCCGACGCCGAGGTCGACTTCTCGCGCTACGACGTCGTCTACTTCGTCGCCGACCCGGACGCGCCGGGTGTGGACTCCGACGCGACGAAGGTCGTCAACCTGGATGTCCCCCTCCGCGCCGACGGCACCGACATCCGGCGGGTCGTCACGGTCTTCGAGAAGCACCCGCCGGACCGGCTGGTCCTCGCCCACGAGACCGGGCACGTCTTCGACCTGCCGGACCTCTACCACCGGCCCGTGGACGGCAAGGGCGACTGGGACACGTACGTCGGCGACTGGGACCTGATGGGCAGCCAGTTCGGACTCGCCCCGGACCTGTTCGCCTGGCACAAGTGGAAGCTGGGCTGGCTGGAGCGGCGTCAGGTGGTGTGCGTACGGGGCTCCGCGCCGACGCGGCTCACCCTGGAACCACTGGAGGCGGGCCCCACCGGTGCCGGGATCTTCGGACTCGGACATGGCACGAAGCTGGCGGTCGTCCGCACCGGCCCCGACAGCGTGCTCGCCTTCGAGGCGCGCGCGGCGGTCGGCAACGACACGGCGGTCTGCCGACAGGGCATCCTCGTCTACCGCGTCCACAGCGGCGCGATGTCCGGCGACGGCCCGGTCCAGGTCCTCGACGCCCACCCCCACACGGAGGCCTGCTGGAACCACTCGGTGTACCCACCCTTGGCTGACGCCCCGGTCTCAGAGGGCGAAAGCTTCACGGCCCCGGACTCCGACGTCAGGATCACGGTGGAGGGCCGAACGGGATCGGGGGCGTGGAACGTGGAGATCACGGCGGGGTGACTTCTCGGCCGACGGGCAGGTGACCGACGCCGAGGGGGTGTGGGTGGCGAAGCCCCCACAGCGCGCGGCGCAGCCGCGCAGAAACGACGATGGCGAGGTGGGTTCGCGCTTTCCGCGAACACGCCTCACCATCGACATCGTGCGCCGCCAGGGACTCGAACCCCGGACCCGCTGATGCTGCATCTTCCGGGGGATAACCCCCGGACCCCCAGCCGCCGCGCAGTGCCGTCACATGAGAAGGCCCCCCGCGCTTGCGAGAGGCCTTCACTGTCGGTGCGCCGCCAGGGACTCGAACCCCGGACCCGCTGATTAAGAGTCAGCTGCTCTAACCAACTGAGCTAGCGGCGCCTGCTGACGTCGTAGACCTTAGCATCCTGATCGGCCGGGGGAAAAATCGATATCCGCACGGCGGCCCGGGCGGCCCGTACCGCCGCCCACAGCAGGATCTCGGGGCCCGGCAGCCAGGGGTGGCGGGTGTCCGGGGCGACCAGCCAACGCGCGGTCGGAGCGGTGTTCGCCCTGCTCAGCGGGGCCGGCACCGTCACCGCGTCCCCCGTCCCATGGCACAGCAGCGGCGGAATCGCCCCCGTCCGCCCGAACTCCTCCCACCGCAGCAGCGACGGCAGCCGCTGTGCGGTCCCCGGCGCCGCGAAGAGCAGCACGCGCCCCCGCAACATCGCCACCGGCCCCGACCCCGGTCCCTCCTCCCACAGCCGGTCGAGCATCCGGCGCCCGAAGATCGCGGGCGCGCTCACCACGTCGAAGACGGCGCCGCAGGGCAGTACGACCGGCGCCGCGGGCCGCTCCTCCCAGAAGGAGAGCGTGCTGCGCGGATACGTTCCTGCCGAGGCGAGCCAGGCGGCTCCGTCCGCGGTGACGCCCGAGACGTCGTGCCCGGCGGAGAAGGGTTCGTCGCGAGTGCTCATGTCGTCTACATGTACCGGCCGTGAGCAAGCCGTTCCCGAGGGTTGCGGGAATTCGGGACAGGGAAGGGTGCAAAGGAGTAACCTGCCCGCCTGGCATATGCCAAAGCATTACTCGGTGCTGAGGCCTTCCCTGAAGCCGCTCAGACCGGGTCGGCGTGGCCGGTCCCGCCGCTCTCGGTGCCGCGCATCAGATCGCGCCCGAACTCGACCATCTTCTTCGCGTAGTCCTCGGTCCACTCGGCGCGCTCGGCGATGTCCGCCGTGGTGAGCCGGTCGAAACGCCTCGGGTCGGCCAGCTGGGCCGCCGCGATCGCCTGGAACTCCACGGCCCGGTCCGCCGCCGCCCGGAAGGCGTGCGTCAGCTCGGTGGCGCGGGCCAGCAGCGCGCGGGGGTCGTCCATCGACTCCAGATCGAAGAAGTGCTCGGGATCGTCGGCCACCTGCGCGGGCTCGAACAGCAGGGGCGCGGGGCGCAGCCGCGGTTCGTTCCGACGCGGCGTGGGCTCCGCCATGTCTTCTCCTCCTCGTACAGACCGAGTACCTACCGACACCCCGCCGACGACAGGGCCACCGTCCATTGTCCCGCGCCCACGCAAGAGGGCGGGATGCCTCCGGCACAGTCAATGTGTACGAGCGCCGCCCTGTTCCCGGTTCACCGCAGCTACGGCCGCCAGCTCACCCGGTGCTCGCCCAGCCGCGCCAGCACCGCATGGTTCGCCTCCCACCCGTCAGGGAACTTCACCAGCGTTCCCAGCTGGACCGGCTCCGTCGACGGGTAGTCGTCCAGGAGGTCGCTCACGCCCGCGCGGCACACCACGATGCAGGCGTGGCGGTGGCGGGAGGCCAGGACGCACAGGCGGCCCGTCTCCAGGTGGAAGGCGGTGGCGTCGGGGCGGCCGGAGAGCGGGTGCAGGACCACGGTGACGTCGTACTCGCGGCCTTGGAGCCGGTTCGCCGTGTCCACCGTGACGTCGCCGACGCCCAGCTCGGCCAGCGCCGCGCGGACGGCCGCCGCCTGGTCCCGGTGCGCCGTGCCCACGGCGACCCGGTCGGCGGTCAGCGGCGTCGGATCCGGCGAGCGCTCCGACGTGGCCGCGCCGCCCCGGTCCAGCAGCCGCCGTACGACCGTCGCGACCGCCCGCACCGCCTCG
>NZ_JBEYVC010000105.1:0-36372 GCF_040643855.1 Streptomyces sp. NPDC047072
ATCCCAACCGCTGCACGGCCCGCAGCCGCCACAAGGCCCGCCGGATGCGGTGTCCCGGGATGTCGCGCCAGATCGAGTAGCCGACGATCGTCACGGCGGATCTTCTGCAGCGGAGGCGCCGATCCCTCTGCTGGAGCCGCGTGACGGCATTCCGCCCGTGATCGCCGACGAGGACGCCCTCGCCGAGGTGATCGCCGCGTTCGCCGCGGGCTCCGGCCCCGTCGCCGTCGACGCCGAGCGGGCGTCCGGCTACCGCTACGGACAGCGCGCGTATCTGGTGCAGCTGCGCCGCGAGGGCGCGGGCACCGCACTGATCGACCCCGTCGCCTGTCCTGATCTGTCCGGTCTCGGCGAAGCGCTCTCCGGAGTGGAGTGGGTGCTGCACGCCGCGACGCAGGATCTTCCCTGTCTGCGCGAGATAGGTCTGGTGCCCTCGCGGCTCTTCGACACCGAGCTGGCCGGACGGCTCGCCGGGTTCCCCCGGGTCGGGCTCGGCGCGATGGTCGAGGGCGTCCTGGGCTTCGTACTCGAAAAGGGCCACTCCGCCGTCGACTGGTCGACCCGGCCGCTGCCCGAGCCGTGGCTGCGCTACGCCGCGCTGGACGTGGAACTCCTCGTCGACCTGCGGGACGCGCTGGAGAAGGAGCTGGACCGGCAGGGGAAACTGGAGTGGGCGCTCCAGGAGTTCGACGCGATCGCGACCGCGCCGCCCGCCGAGCCGCGCAAGGATCCCTGGCGGCGTACGTCCGGGATGCACAAGGTGCGCAGGCGGCGGCAGCTGGCCGTCGTACGGGAGCTGTGGCAGGCGCGGGACCGGATCGCGCAGCGGCGGGACGTGTCGCCGGGGAAGGTGCTGTCGGACGCGGCGATCGTGGAGGCGGCGCTGGCCCTTCCGGTGAACGTGCACGCGCTGGCCGCGTTGAACGGGTTCGGGCATCGGACGGGGCGGCGGCAGCTGGAGCAGTGGCAGGCGGCGGTGGAGCGGGCGAAGGCGCTGTCCGACGCGCAGTTGCCGCAGCCGGGGCAGCCGGTGACCGGGCCTCCGCCGCCGCGGGCCTGGGCCGACAAGGACCCCGCGGCCGCGGCCCGGTTGTCGGCGGCGCGGGCCGCGGTCTCCGCGCTGGCGGAGCAGCTGAACATGCCTCAGGAGAACCTGATCACGCCGGACACGGTACGACGGGTCTGCTGGGAGCCGCCGGGCGTTGTGGACGCCGGGTCCGTGGGGGACGCGCTGGCCGGTTACGGCGCCCGGCCGTGGCAGGTGGAACAGGTGACTCCGGTCCTGGTGGCCGCGCTGTCCGCCTAGGCGCTCACCTGGTCGCTCCTCTCATGAAGCCGTTGTAGATGAACCTCTGCAGGGACAGGAAGACCACCAGGGTCGGCAGGATCACCAGGACCGCTCCCGCCGAGATGACCTCCCAGTGGGCCGCGTAGGGGCCCCGGAAGCGGAACAGCGACGTCGAGATCACGCCAAGATCTTCCGAGGGCATGTAGAGGAAGGGGATGTAGAAGTCGTTGTAGACGGTGATGCCCTTCACGATCACCACGGTCGCTATCGCCGGTTTCAGGAGCGGGAAGATGACGCGGCGGTAGATCGTGAAGGCGTTGGCGCCGTCGAGGCGGGCCGCCTCGTCCAGCGAGACCGGGATCGAGCGGACGAACTGCAGGAAGATGTAGATCGAGACGATGTCGGTGCCCATGTAGAGGGCGATCGGCGCCCACAGGGTGTCGAACATGCCGAAGCTGTTGACGATCTGGAAGGTGGCGACCTGGGTGGTGACGCCCGGGACCAGCGCGGCCAGCAGGAAGAGCGCCACCACCAGCTTCCTGAAGCGGAACGTGAAGCGGTCGATCGCGTACGCCGTCATCGAGCCGATCAGGACCGTGCCACCGATCGAGACCACCAGGATGATCGCGGTGTTGGCGAACGCGGAGAGCATCTCGCCGTCCTGGAACGCCTTCGCGTAGTTGCCGAAGTTCAGCAGGTCACCGGGGAGTTCGAGGGCCCCGCCGGCGTTCGCCATCTCCTTCTCCGACTTGAGGGAGGTCAGCAGGACGACGAGCAGCGGGAGCAGGACGACCACGCTCGCGCCGACCAGAGACACGTAGACGAGCGTGCGGGCGATCGTTCGGCGGGTCATACGAGGTCCACCTTGTCGTCGGGGACCAGGCGCCGCTGGACCCAGGTCACCAGGAGGATGATCAGGAGCAGGACGATCGCGGCGGCCGAGGCGAGGCCCGTCTTGTTGAAGCGGAAGGCCAGGTTGACCGTCTGGATCACGAAGGTCTCGGTGCCGGTCGCGCCGCCCGTCATGATGTACGGGATCTCGAAGACCGACAGCGAGCCGGAGATCGAGAGGATCACCGTCAGCGTGATGACCGGTTTGATGCCCGGCGCGATGATGTGCCGGAACTGGTGCCAGCGGTTGGCGCCGTCCAGCGCCGCCGCCTCGTACAGCTCCCCCGGGATGGACTGGATCGCCCCGAGGAAGAGGACGAAGTTCAGGCCCAGGTAGCGCCAGACCGAGACGCCCGCGAGCGCGGTGTTGGCGGAGAACGGCGTGCCGAGCCAGGCGTGTTCGGTGTGGTACCCGAAGAGGGCGAGGACCGAGTCGAGGGTGCCGCCGTCCTGGAAGAAGTAGAGGAAGACGAAGCCGATCGCCACCCCGTTGATCAGGTACGGGAAGAAGAGCACGCCCTTGAAGAAGTTCCGGAAGCGGACGTTGAAGCTCAGGATCGTCGCGAAGTAGAGGGCGGCGACGATCTGGACGACGGAGGCGACGAGGTAGTAGCCGCTGACCCAGAACACCTCGAAGAGCTCGGGGCGGGTGAAGATCTCCTCGTAGTTCTCGACACCCGTGTAGTGCAGGGTGGGGCTCACGCCGTCCCAGTCGGTGAAGCTGTACGCGATCATGTTGGCGATCGGCGCGTAGGTGAAGGTGATCAGCAGGGCCAGCGGGGCGAGCAGGAACAGCCAGGGGGTGACGCCCCGCCGGAAGCGGTTCCTGCGGGCGGCGGGGGCCGGGACGGGGGCGGCCGGGATCACCTCCGCGGCCGCCTTCGCTGTCGTGTGCGCCATCAGGACCCCAGGTTCTTCTGGGCGTCCGTCCAGCGCTTGCCGAGGTCGTCGAGGAAGTCGTCGAGGCTGCCCTTGCCGACACCGCGGGCGAGGTCGACCAGCTTCTGGCGGTACTCGGGGGCGTAGATGCCGACCTCGGACTCGTTGTCGATCTGCTTGACCCTGGCGCCCTGGGCGTCGTCCAGCTCGATGAACTTCACGCCCGCGTCCTCGTACGGCTTCAGGACGGCGGGCAGCGGGGCGTTCTTGAGCGGGGAGAGGGCGAGGTTGTCCTCGACGTAGCCGGACTTGTCGGTGAACCAGTCGATCCAGGCGCGGGCCGCCTCCTTGTACTTGGAGTGGACGTTGACGGCCTGGTTGTAGTCCGGGGCGATGGTCGCGCAGAACGTCCCGTCCGTCTGGGCCGGGAAGGGCATGAAGCCGATGTCGTCGGGGTTCACGCCGGCCTTCTTCGCGGCGTCCTGGAACTGCACGATCGCCCAGGTGCCGAGCCACTGGGTGGCGATCTCGCCCTTGGCGGTGCGGGGCTTGGACTCCTCCCAGTTGCTGGTGGTGGGGTCCTTCTCGATCAGCCCGTCGTGGACGATGTCGTAGAGGAGCTGGTCGCCGACGCGCAGGTCGGCGCCCTTCGCCCAGGGGTCGCCCTCGGCGAGCTTGTCGGTGGCCTTCGGGTCACAGGTGACCGCGCCGTCGACGGACGTCCACGAGGACAGCGGCCAGCCCGCCGAGAAGTTGGTGTAGTACGGGATCGCGTCGGTCTTCGCCTTGATCGCCTTGAGGTCGGCGACGAACTCGGCCGGGGTGGTGGGCCATTGGGTGACCCCGGCCTCCTTCCAGATCCGCTTGTTGTAGACGAAGCCGGGGCTCACCGCGACCGGGCTCTGGCCGTAGACCTTGCCGTCGACGGTGGTGAAGTCGGTGAAGCGGTACTTCACGGAGCGCTCCGCCTGCGTGCCGAGCGAGGCGAAGAACTTCGGGTAGTCGCTCTTCTTGATGACGGCCGGGATCAGCAGCACATCGCCGTAGTTCTCGGTGTTCATCCGGATCTTGACCTCGGCCTCGTAGTCCGTGATGCCCTCGAACTCGACCTTGACCTTCGGATACGTCCTGTTGAACGCGGCGGCGTACTTCTTCAGCGTGCCGTCCTGCACGAGGTCGGTGCGGACGGTGAGGACCTTGATGGTGCCGGTGACCTTCGACGGGTCGTCGGGCGCCTTCGCGTCGGCGCCCTCCGAGGACCCTCCGGTGCCCGTGCACCCCGGCACCAGCAGGGCGGCTCCCACGACGACGGCCAGGACTGTACGGCGGTTCATGTGCATCAGCTCCGTTCTCGGGACGGACGAGCACGTGCGGGTTGGCTGGTTCCGAACTCTGACAACGTTTTCTTAACCGGTAAAGTCCCTATCCCGCCAAGGATGCCGAAATGTTTTTCCGACCCTGGACTCGATCGGTTTAGGAGTGCGCATGCTTCAGGCCACACCGCTCACCGACAGCTGGATCCTGCGGCACGAGGGGGGTGAACTCCCGGCGGTGGTACCGGGATGCGTGCACACCGACCTGCTGGCGGCGGGGGTGATCCCGGACCCCTTTCTCGGCCGGAACGAGACCGAGGTGGCGTGGGTGGGGCGGCGGGACTGGACGTACGAGAGGGAGCTGCCGCCCGGCGACGGGCACTTCGGGGACGAGCAGACCGACCTCGTCTTCGACGGCCTGGACACGGTGGCCGAGATCCTGCTGGACGGCCAACTCCTGGGCCGGACACGGAACATGCACCGCTCGTACCGCTTCGACGTGACCGGCCTCTCCGGACGGCTGGCGGTGCGGTTCCTGTCGGCGTACGCGGAGGCGGAGGCCGTGCGCGGGACGCTGGGCGAGCGGCCGGCGGCCTACGCCGAGCCCTACCAGTACGTCCGCAAGATGGCCTGCTCGTTCGGCTGGGACTGGGGGCCGACGCTGGTGACGGCCGGGATCTGGCGGCCGGTGCGCCTGGAGCGGTGGTCGACGGCGCGGCTCGCCCGGGTGCGGCCGCTCGTCACCGTCGAAGAGGGCGTGGGGCGCGTGGAGTTGGCCGTCGAGGTCGAACGGGCCCGGGTCGAGGCGCCGTTGACGCTGGAGGCCACGGTGGACGGGCAGCGGGTGCGCGCCTCGGTGGACGGCTCGGAGGGGATCGTACGGCTGGAGGTGCCTTCCCCACGCCTGTGGTGGCCGCGCGGCTACGGCGAACAACCGCTGTACGAAGTCGAGTTGACGCTGCTGCACGAGGACCGGCCGCTGGACGTGTGGCGGCGCCGGGTCGGCTTCCGGACCGTCGAGCTGGACCGGTCGGCCGACGAGCACGGCACGGGGTTCACGCTCGTCCTGAACGGGGAGCGGCTCTTCGCGCGCGGCGTGAACTGGATCCCGGACGACGTCTTCCCGTCCCGGGTCACCCGCGAGCGGTACCGGCAACGGCTGGGGCAGGCCGCCGGGGCCGGGGTGGACCTGGTGCGGGTCTGGGGTGGCGGGATCTACGAGAGCGAGGACTTCTACGACGCCTGCGACGAGTTGGGGCTGCTGGTCTGGCAGGACTTCCCCTTCGCGTGCGCGGCCTACCCCGAGGAGCAGCCGTTGCGGGGCGAGGTGGAGGCGGAGGCCCGGGAGAACGTCGTACGGCTGATGCCGCATCCCTCGCTGGTGCTGTGGAACGGCAACAACGAGAACCTGTGGGGGTTCCGGGACTGGGGCTGGGAGGCGCGGCTCGCCGGGGACTCCTGGGGCGAGGGGTACTACCTGGGCGTACTGCCGCGTGTGGTGGCCGAGTTGGATCCGACGCGGCCGTACACGGCGGGCAGTCCCTGGTCCGGGTCGTGGGAGCGGCATCCGAACGATCCGGCGCACGGGACGCACCACTCGTGGGAGGTGTGGAACCGGCTCGACTACGCCGAGTACCGGGCCGAAGTCCCGCGTTTCGTCGCCGAGTTCGGGTGGCAGGCACCGCCCGCGTACGCCACGCTGGCGCGGGCGCTGGCCGGGGAGGAGCTTGCCGCCGACTCCCCCGGGATGCTGCACCACCAGAAGGCGGACGACGGCAACGGGAAGCTGGAGCGGGGGCTGGCGCGGCATTTCCGGGTGCCCGAAGGGGACTTCGACCGGTGGCACTACCTCACCCAGGTCAACCAGGCGCGGGCGGTGGCGGCCGGGATCGAGCACTGGCGGTCGCACTGGCCGGTGTGCGCGGGGACGGTCCTCTGGCAGCTCAACGACTGCTGGCCGGTGACGAGTTGGGCGGCGGTGGACGGGGACGGGCGGGAGAAGCCGCTGTACCACGAGCTGCGGCGCGTGTACGCGGACCGGTTGTTGACGGTGCGGGAGCGGGCGGTCGCCGTGGTCAACCAGGCGGGCGAAGTGTGGTCGGGGGCGGTGCGGTTGCGGCGGATGTCGGTGGAGGGGGTGGTAATCGCCGAGACGGAGGTGGAGTTCGCCACCGGTAGGCGTGCGGTCACCCGCATCGACGTACCCAAGGAGCTGGAGCCGGTCGGCCCCAAAGAGTTCCTCGTCGTGGACTCCGACGGGCTGCGGGCCCTCTACTTCCCCTCCCCCGACCGTGAAATCCCGTACCCCCGGCCCGAGTTCGACGTCTCCGTCGCGCCGGGGTCGGTCACCGTGACGGCTCGTACCCTCGTACGGGATCTGCTGCTCCAGGCGGACCGGTTGCAGCCGGAGGCACGGGCCGACCGGGGGCTCGTCACGCTGTTGCCCGGGGAACGGGTGACCATCGGGGTCAGCGGCTGGGAGACTCCTGACGCGGATGCCGCCCGGTCCGCCCTGCACTGCATGGAGACCGCTTCATGACGACCTCCCGCGTCACCATCAAGGACGTCGCCGCGCGCGCCGGAGTGTCCAAGGGGGCGGTGTCGCTCGCCTTCAACCACAAGCCGGGGCTCTCGGAGACGACCCGGGACCGGATCTTCGAGGCGGCCCGGGAACTCGGCTGGGCGCCGAACCTCACCGCGCGGACGCTGGCGGGGTCGCGGGTGGACGTCGTAGGACTCGCGATCTGCCGGCCGGCCCGGCTACTGGGTCTCGAACCCTTCTACATGGAGTTCGTGTCGGGCGTGGAGAGCGTGCTGATCGAGCGGAACTGCTCGCTGCTGCTGCGGCTCGTGCGGAACGTCGAGGAGGAGGTCGGGCTCCAGGAGGCCTGGTGGCGGGGGCGGCAGATCGGCGGCTCGATCCTGGTCGACTTCCGGGCGGACGATCCGCGGGTGGCGGCCACCGAGCGGCTGGGGATGCCGGTGGTCGCCGTAGGACATCCGTCGTTCACCGGTGCGCTGACCTCCGTGTGGACCGACGACGCGACCGCCGTGACGGAGGCGGTGCGGTATCTCGCGGCGCTCGGGCACCGCAGGATCGCCCGGGTCGGCGGAGCGGCGGCGCTCGGGCACACGACCACGCGGACGGCCGCCTTCGACGAGGCGGCCCGGGCGCTGGAACTCGCCGGGGCCTGGCAGGTCACCACCGACTACTCGGGGGAGGCCGGGGCCCGCGCCACCCGCTCACTGCTGGCCGCCGCGCCCCGCGACCGGCCGACGGCGATCGTGTACGACAACGACATCATGGCGGTGGCCGGGCTGTCGGTCGCGGCCGAGATGGGGCTGCACGTTCCGCGGGACGTCTCGCTGCTCGCCTGGGACGACTCCCAGCTGTGCCGGCTCACGCATCCGACGCTCTCCGCGATGAGTCATGACGTGCACGGATTCGGCGCGGAGGCGGCCCGTACGCTGTTCGGGGTGATCACCGGGGAGGGGCCGGGCTCCCATCCCGTGCCCACTCCGGTACTGACACCGAGGGGCTCCACGGCGCCTCCGGCGGTGTGACCTTCGCCGCTCCCGCCTCCAGGGGTGTGCAGTCACGTTACTGATAAGTAGCATGGGCCTGAGCGCGCGCTCAGCGCGGCCGCAGCAGTGCAGATCCCGCATCTGGAGGAGAGCCATCGTGCCTCGTACCGTCAGGGACGTCGTCTTCGTCGACGGCGTCCGTACCCCGTTCGGCAAGGCGGGCCCGAAGGGCATCTACCACGAGACCCGTGCCGACGACCTCGTCGTGAAGGCGATCCGGGAGCTGCTGCGCCGCAACCCGGCTCTGGAGCCCGCGAAGATCGACGAGGTCGCCATCGCCGCGACCACGCAGATCGGCGACCAGGGTCTGACCATCGGCCGCACGGCCGGGATCCTGGCCGGTCTCCCCCAGTCGGTTCCCGGCTACTCCATCGACCGCATGTGTGCCGGCGCGCTGACCGCCGTCACCACGGTCGCCGGTTCGGTGGCCTTCGGTGCCTACGACGTCGCCATCGCCGGTGGTGTCGAGCACATGGGCCGCCACCCCATGGGCGAGGGCGTGGACCCGAACCCGCGGTTCGTGAGCGAGAAGCTGGTCGACGAGTCCGCCCTGTTCATGGGCATGACCGCGGAGAACCTGCACGACCGCTACCCGACGATCACCAAGCAGCGCGCCGACGAGTACGCCGTGCGCTCGCAGGAGAAGGCCGCCAAGGCGTACGCCAACGGCAAGATCCAGGCCGACCTGGTGCCGATCTCGGTCCGTCGCACCAACCCGGAGGCCGGTGAGACGGGCTGGGGCCTGGTCACCGCCGACGAGCCGATGCGCCCGGGTACGACGATCGAGAACCTCGCCGGTCTCAAGACGCCGTTCCGCGTCCACGGCCGGGTCACCGCCGGTAACGCGGCCGGTCTGAACGACGGCGCCACCGCGTCGATCATCGCGAGCGAGGACTTCGCCCGCGAGAACAACCTGCCGGTGAAGATGCGTCTCGTGGCGTACTCCTTCGCGGGTGTCGAGCCGGAGGTCATGGGCTACGGCCCGATCCCGGCCACCGAGAAGGCGCTCGCGCAGGCGGGCCTGTCCATCGACGACATCGGTCTCTTCGAGATCAACGAGGCCTTCGCCGTCCAGGTGCTGGCCTTCCTGGAGCACTACGGCATCGCCGACGACGACGCGCGCGTCAACCAGTACGGCGGCGCCATCGCCTTCGGTCACCCGCTCGCCTCCTCCGGCGTGCGTCTGATGACCCAGCTCGCTCGCCAGTTCGAGGAGCAGCCTCAGGTCCGCTACGGCCTGACCACCATGTGCGTCGGCTTCGGCATGGGCGCGACGGTCATCTGGGAGAACCCGCACTTCGAGGGGGACAAGTGAGCACCACCACCGAGCTTCTGAAGCAGGCCTCGGAGCTGTTCCCGGACGAGGTCGTGACGAGCGCGCACGTACGTCACCTGGACCTGCCGTTCGGCGCCGGGCGCTTCGCGCTGATCACGCTGGACAACGGCTTCGACCACACCAAGCCGACCACCTTCGGTCCGGCCTCACTGGCCAACCTCGACGTGGCGATCGACCAGGTCGAGAAGGAGGCGGCGGCCGGCGAGATCGTCGGTGTCGGCATCACCGGCAAGCCGTTCATCTTCGCGGTCGGCGCCGACCTCAAGGGCGTGGAGATCCTCAAGGAGCACGACCACGCGCTGGCCATCGGCAAGGGCGGCCACGAGGTCTTCAAGCGCCTCGCCGGTATCGCGGTGCCGACCTTCGCGTACTACAACGGCGCGGCGATGGGCGGTGGCGTCGAGGTCGGTCTGCACTGCCAGTACCGCACGGTCTCCGCGGCCCTGCCCGCCTTCTCGCTCCCCGAGGTCTTCCTCGGTCTGGTCCCCGGCTGGGGCGGCTGCACGCTGCTGCCGAACCTGATCGGCGCCGAGAAGGCCGTCTCGGTCATCATCGAGAACAGCCTCAACCAGAACAAGCAGCTCAAGGGCGCGCAGGTCTACGAACTGGGCATCGCCGACGCCCTGTTCGAGGGCGCGGACTTCCTGGAGCAGTCCCTGCTGTGGACGGCGTCCGTCCTCAAGGGCGAGATCGTCGTCGAGCGCCCGGTCATCGACCGCGGTGAGGCCTGGGACCAGGCCGTCGCGCGCGGCCGGTTCATCGCGGACTCCAAGGTGCACGGCGCCGCTCCGGCCGCCTACCGCGCCCTGGACATCATCGAGGCCGCCAAGAACGGCGACCTCCAGCAGGGCTACGACGCCGAGGACGTCGCGCTCGCCGACCTGATCATGGGTGGCGAACTGCGCGCCGGCATCTACGCGTTCAACCTGGTGCAGAAGCGCGGCAAGCGTCCTGCGGGCGCCCCGGACAAGTCGCTCGCGCGTCCCGTCACCAAGGTGGGCGTCGTGGGCGCGGGCCTCATGGCCTCCCAGCTCGCGCTGCTCTTCCTGCGCCGCCTGGAGGTGCCGGTAGTGCTGACCGACATCGACCAGGAGCGCGTCGACAAGGGTGTGGGCTACGTCCACGCCGAGATCGAGAAGCTGCTCGGCAAGGGCCGTATCAACCAGGACAAGGCGAACCGCCTGAAGGCCCTGGTCACCGGTGTGCTGGACAAGGCCGAGGGCTTCTCCGACGCGGACTTCATCATCGAGGCCGTGTTCGAGGAGATCGGCGTCAAGCAGCAGGTGTTCGCCGAGGTCGAGGCGGTCGCCCCGGCGCACGCGATCCTCGCCACCAACACCTCTTCCCTCTCCGTCTCGGAGATGGCGTCGAAGCTGAAGAACCCCGAGCGGGTCGTGGGCTTCCACTTCTTCAACCCGGTCGCGATCCTGCCGCTCCTGGAGATCGTCCGCGGTGAGCAGACCGACGACGCCTCCCTGGCGACCGCCTTCGCGGTGGCCAAGAAGCTGAAGAAGACCGCGGTGCTGGTCAAGGACGCCCCGGCGTTCGTCGTGAACCGGATCCTGACCCGCTTCATGGGCGAGATCCAGAACGTCATCGACGAGGGCACGCCGGTCGCGGTCGCGGAGAAGGCGGTGGAGCCGCTCGGCCTGCCGATGTCCCCGCTGGTCCTCCTGGAGCTGGTCGGTCCCGCGATCGGTCTGCACGTCTCGGAGACCCTCAACCGGGCCTTCCCGGACCGCTTCACGGTCTCCCCGAACCTCGCGGCCGTCGTCAAGGCGGGCAAGCGCGGCTTCTACGTCTACGACTCCGGCAAGCCGGAGCTGGACCCCGAGGTCGCCGCGCTCCTCAAGCAGGGCGATGTCGTCCTGTCCGAGGAGCAGGTCCGCGACCGCGTCCTCGACGCCGTCGCACAGGAGATCGGGCTCATGCTCGACGAGGGTGTCGTCGCCGAGGCCCAGGACATCGACCTCTGCCTGATCACGGGCGCCGGCTGGCCCTTCCACCTGGGCGGCATCACGCCGTACCTGGACCGCGAGGGCGTCTCCGAGCGCGTGAACGGCAAGAAGTTCCTGGAGCCGGGCGTGGCTTCGGTTCCGGCGTAGCTTCTGGTACGACCGTGAAGAGGGCCTCCGCCTGACCGGCGGAGGCCCTTTCTCATTCGGTCTCGGCCAGCTCGGCCCTCAACCGGGCGTTCTCCAGCTCCAGGGCGACGATCCGCTTGCGCGCGAAGTACAGCTCCATCACCGCGTCCTGGAACTCGGCGACGAGTTGTTCGGGGGTCAGTTCCATCGTCGTGCCGTCCTACGCCGAGGCGATCTGGGTGACCGTGCCGCTGCCGCCCTTCCAGTACAGGGCGCCGTTCTGGGCGTAGAGGGAACCCCCGCCCAGCGCGGCGGGCGCGTTGCTCGGGGCGGCGGTGACGTCGGCGAGCCGTACGGCGCCCTCGGCGAGGATGGCGGACGCCGCGCCCTGCGCCACCTGGGCGACGTGGAGCTGCGACTGGGGGGTGGCGCCGCGGGCGATGCCTATGCCGACCCGGCCGCTGCCCTTGACGACGAGGTCCTCCAGGCCGGTGTTGTTCCGCAGCGCGATCAGGCTGCCCTTGGTCGCCCCGTTCGTGGCGGTGACGTAGATGCCCTGGGCCGCGGTCCCGGACGTCTGGAGGTCGATCGACAGAGCGGAGGCGCTGGCGTCCGAGCCGTCGGCGTAGCCGACGTGGGCGATCTTCAGCGTGCCCCGGCCGGTCTCGACGCCGGTCAGGTACATGGCCGAGGTGTCGGGGTTGTCCGAGGTGACGTTCAGGGCGACCGAATCCCCGGACGTGGCCTTGTGGTTGACGGTGACCGTGTGCGCGGTCGTGGAGGTGCCGTAGAACTGGGCGGGTGCGGTGTACGAGGTGTACTCACCGTCGGCGGCCGCCTCCGTGCCGGTCGCGACGGTGACCGCGCCCGCGGTGAAGGCGCCGAGGAAGACTCTTCGTCCGACTGTCATGGGGTGGGGAACCTCTCTGTAGATGTTCTTGTCGTCCGGATGCACGGGATCATCCCTCACTGGAATGTTCACATCAGGTACGCGACCTTTACACTCTGCCGGTCCGCACTGGTGTGCCCGTGCCCGGGCGCGAGGAAGACAAGGACAGCGAGCCGATGACGAGTTCAGCCGTCGACAACCCCAAGAGAGCCGACCGGCCCCGGCGCGGTGAGGGGCCGCCCAGGCGACGGCGTGTCCTGCGGTGGGTCGTGCTGTCGCTGGCCGTGCTCGTCCTGGCCGGCGCGGGCACCGCCTACTGGGTCTACGACGACCTCAACGACAACATCGACGGCATCGACCTCGACAAGGCGATCGGCGGCGACGACAAGCGCCCTCAGAAGCTGCCGACGTCGGGCCAGAACCTCCTGGTCCTGGGCTCCGACTCGCGCGCCGGCGCCAACGGGGCGCTGGTCGGCGGCAGCAAGGTCTCCGGAGCCCGCTCCGACACCGCCCTGGTGATCCACATACCCGAGGGCCGCACCAAGGCCGTCGCCGTGAGCATCCCGCGCGACACCCTGGTGACCCGGCCCGAGTGCACCACCCGCAGCGGCTCCACACTGCCGTCGGCCCAGCGCGTGATGTTCAACTCGGTCTACTCGCTGGCCGGTCCGGCCTGTGTGGTCAAGACCGTGGAGCAGATGTCCGGGGTCCGGATGGACCACCTGGTGGAGATCGACTTCTCCGGGTTCAAGAGCCTGGTGGACGCGATCGGCGGAGTCCCGATCACCCTCGACAGGGCCGTCGAGCCGATGCACCTGTCGGCCGGCACCCACGACCTCAACGGCACGCAGGCGCTTCAGTTCGTGCGCACGCGGTACGGCTACGGCGACGGCAGCGACCTCGGCCGCATTGGTCTCCAGCAGCAGTTCCTCATCGCCCTGCTGACCGAGATCAAGAAGCAGGACCTGCTGGGCAGCCCCGCCAAGACGTACAAGATCGCCAACAGCCTCACCGAGTCGCTCACCACCGACTCGGGCCTCGACTCCCTCACGGAGCTGGCCAGGTTCGGCCGCAGCATGAACGGCATCGACCCGTCCACGATGGAGACGATCATGCTGCCGGTGCGGTACGACACCCAGGACCCCAACCGCGTGGTCGCCGCCGAGCCGCAGGCCACGACCCTGTGGAAGGCGATCCGCACGGACTCCGCGATCCCGGACTCGGCGAAGAAGTCACCGGCCACCGGCGGGTCCTGAGCCCTCGGCACGGAGCCGACCGGAGGAACCGGCCGCCAGGTGGAGCCGGCGGTCCTCAGACCTCCCGCCACGCCTCCAGCGCCAGCCCCGGCTCGTCCTTGCGCCGGGTCAGCAGCAGGTGCCCCGTCGACGGTGAGAGCGTCGCCGCTACGACCTTCCCCTGCCCGTCGGTCGTCAGGCACACCTCGGCGTCCGCGGGGAGCGTCGGGCCCGACTCGGTCCACCAGGCGCCCGCCGACTCCAGCTCCGTCGGGTACGCGGCGAAGGCGACCCGGCCGCTCGCCGAGCGCTGGGCGAGCAACGTGCAGTCGTGGCCGTCGAGTTCGCAGCGGACGGCTGCGACGGGACCGGGGCCCGCGGCGGGGAGGAGGGTGACGGGTTTGGTGCCGGGGCGCCAGGCGCACAGGTCGCCGGAGGCGTCGGTGGAGAAGAGCGTGGTGCGCTCCGCCGAGGTGGCGAGGGCGCGCAGGGTGCCCGGAGCCGCCACGGCCTCCGTCTCCTCCACGAGGACCGGCTGGGCACCCGGCGTCTCCTGCCGCCAGTGCAGAAGGGTGCCGGAACCGGCCGCGTACAGTTCGACCAGGCCCGACTCCCCGGTCACGGCCGCCAGTTCCTCCTGGACCCCGCTGCCCTTGAGGTCCCACCAGGGCTCCCAGCCGCCCTTCTCCCGCTGGACGCGCACGCTCACCCCGCCGCCCTGATTGCGGACGAAGACATGGGCGCGGCCCTCGGCGTCGACGGCCACGGCGGGTGTGCCGGTGCGCTCGCCCTTGCCGTCGGGGTGGCCGATGGACGCCCAGTCCAGGGCGGCGAGGCGGGGGCGGAAGTGGGTGCAGTGCGCGAGGTCGGCCCCGCCGGCCTTGGGGGGCCGCCAGGTGACCAGGTGGGCGTAGGAGTCGGTGCCCTGGCCGATCGCGCGTCCGCCGAGCAGCTTCAGACCGCCGCCCACCCGGCGTGCGGCCGTTTCCCAGGCGCCGCCGGGCGTCGTCTCGGCCCGGCACAGAACGGCCTCGTCCGACGGCAGATAGACACTGAGCCGGCCGTCGCGGCCACGGAGGAGCCAGTCGCCGTTCACCAGTTCACTCTATGCGGGGCACATCCATCTCCGTAGCCCGGGGGCGGTCGTGACACCCTGGCCCCATGCCCGACCCCATGAATGACAACGCCTCCCTCCTGGTGATCGTCGACGCGGCGAACGTCGTCGGATCGGTCCCCGACGGCTGGTGGCGCGACCGCAAGGGCGCGGCCGAGCGCCTCAGGGACCGGTTGGCGACGGACGGCGTACCGGGCCGGGAGGGCCCCGTCGAGATCGTGCTGGTGGTCGAGGGCGCGGCCCGGGGGGTGTCGTCGGTGCCGGGCGTACGGGTGGACGCGGCACCCGGGAGCGGGGACGACCGCATGGTGGAGCTGGTGGCGGAGTCCGGCGACCGGCCGGTCCTGGTGGTGACGGCCGATCGCGAACTCCGCCGCAGGGTGGGCGAGTTGGGCGCGGAGGTGGCAGGCCCGAGAACGGTACGCCCTTGAGCCGGCTACCGAACTACTCCTCCGCCGCCTGCCCCAGCCAGCTGTGCGACCGCCCGTAGAGGAAGTACACGACGAAGCCGAGCACCATCCAGATCGCGAAGCGGAGCCAGGTCTCGGCCGGCAGGTTGAGCATCAGCCAGAGGCAGGCGAGGACCGACAGGATCGGGACGACCGGGACCCACGGTGTGCGGAAGGCGCGCGGCAGGTCGGGGCGGGTGCGGCGGAGGATGATGACACCGATCGCCACCACCACGAACGCGAACAGCGTGCCGATGTTGACCAGTTCGGCCAGTTCGCTGAGCGGGGTGAAGCCGGCGACGATCGCGATGATCACGCCGAGCAGGATGGTCGGGCGGTGCGGGGTGCGGAACTTGGGGTGGACGTGGGAGAAGAACGTCGGCAGCAGCCCGTCCCGGCTCATCGCGAAGAACACCCGGGTCTGGCCGAGCAGCAGGATCATGCAGACCGTCGTGAGGCCGACCGCGGCGCCGAAGCTGATGAAGCCCGCGAACCAGGGATGGCCGGTGGCCTTGAAGGCGTCCGCGAGCGGCGCCGTGATGGACAGGTCCGTGTACTTCTGCATGCCGGTCACGACGATCGACACGGCCACGTAGAGCGTCGTGCAGATCAGCAGCGAGCCGAGGATGCCCCGGGGCATGTCCCGCTGCGGGTTGCGCGTCTCCTCCGCGGCCGTGGCGACGACGTCGAAGCCGATGAAGGCGAAGAAGACGACGGACGCGGCCGTGAAGATGCCCATCACGCCGAAGTTGGACGGCGCCCAGCCGAACATCAGCTGGATCAGCGGGGCTTGGAGGTCCCCGCCCGCGTCCACCGCCTGGGACTTCGGGACGAACGGCTTGTAGTTGTCGCCCTTGATGAAGAACGCGCCCGCCACGATCACCGTCAGCACGACGGTCACCTTGATGGCGACGACGATCGACGTCACACGCGCGGAGAGCTTCGTGCCGAGCACCAGGATCCCGGTGAGCACCAGGACCAGCAGGGCGGCGAGGATGTCGAAGCCGAAGCCGTCGGCGCCGTCCCGCCCGCTGAGCGCCTCCGGAAGATGGATGCCCGCGTTGTCGAGCAGTGAGGCGATGTAGCCGGACCAGCCGACGGCGACCACCGCGGTGCCGAGCGCGAACTCCAGGACCAGGTCCCAGCCGATGATCCAGGCGGGCAGTTCGCCGAGGGAGGCGTACGAGAAGGTGTACGCCGATCCCGCCACCGGCACGGTGGAGGCGAACTCGGCGTAGCAGAGCGCGGCGAGCGCGCAGACGACGCCGGCGACCACGAAGGCCAGGGCGACCGCCGGGCCCGCGTTGTTCTTGGCGACGGTGCCGGTCAGGACGAAGATGCCGGTGCCGATGATGACACCGACGCCGAAGACCGTCAGATCCAGCGCGGACAAGGATTTCTTGAGCGCGTGCTCCGGCTCCTCGGTATCACGGATGGACTGCTCGACCTTCTTCGTCCGGAAGAGGGTGCTGCTCACGGGTACCTCCCACGCTGTGTCGTCCTCGACATGATCGAGAGGGGGCGTAGGTCGTATGCCCCGGCGCGGGCGGATTCACGCGAATGGGCCGGTCACACCACTGTCAAGAGTGGTGTGACCGGCCCATACGGGCGTCTGGGGTCTGTCCGGCGGATCAGGCCGGCTGCAAGAAAGGGTGCTGACTAGCGCGACGCCGGCATGATCCGCCGGACAGGCCCTAGTCCCGGGCGGGCTCCACTTCGGCGCGCGCGTCGTCGTACCGCCCGTCGAGCTTGGAGACCAGGCCGGTGACCTGGCGGGCGATGTCGGGCGCGGTGAGCCCGATCTCCGCCATGATCTCGGCGCGGGAGGCGTGGTCGAGGAAGCGCGGCGGGATGCCGAAGTCGCGCAGCGGTACGTCGACGCCCGCGTCCCGCAGGGCCTGGGCGATCGCCGAACCGACACCGCCGACGCGGGAGTTGTCCTCGACGGTGACGACCACGCGGTGCCGCTCGGCGAGCGGGGCCAGCGCCTCGTCCACCGGCTTGACCCAGCGCGGGTCGACGACGGTGGTGGAGATGCCCTGCTTGTCGAGGAGCGTGGCGATCTCCAGGCACATCGGCGCGAGGGCGCCCACGGAGACGAGGAGGACGTCGGGCGTGTCCGTGCCGGGCTCGCGCAGCACGTCCATGCCGCCGACCGTCCCCACGGCGGGTACGGCGGGGCCGACGACGCCCTTGGAGTAGCGCAGCACGGTCGGCGCGTCCTCGACCTGGACGGCCTCGCGGAGCTGGGCGCGCAGCTGCTCGGCGTCGCGCGGGGCGGCGAGCCTGAGGCCGGGGACGACCTGGAGCATCGACATGTCCCACATGCCGTTGTGCGAGGCGCCGTCGTCGCCGGTGACGCCGGCCCGGTCCAGGACGAACGTCACACCGCACTTGTGCAGCGCGACGTCCATGAGGACCTGGTCGAAGGCGCGGTTGAGGAAGGTGGCGTAGACGGCGAAGACGGGGTGCACTCCCCCGGACGCGAGGCCGGCCGCGGAGACGGCCGCGTGCTGCTCCGCGATGCCGACGTCGTAGATCCGGTCGGGGAAGGCGTCCGCGAACTTCTTCAGGCCGACCGGCTGGAGCATGGCCGCGGTGATGGCGACGATGTCCTCGCGCTCCCGGCCCAGCTTGACCATCTCGTCGCCGAAGACGGAGGTCCAGCTGGCGGCGGCGGCCTTGATGGGCAGGCCGGTGTCGGGGTGGATCGGGCCGATGCCGTGGAAGCGGTCGGCCTCGTCCTGCTCGGCGGGCTCGTAGCCACGGCCCTTCTCGGTGAGGCAGTGCACGATCACCGGGCCGCCGAACCGCTTGGCGCGGGCCAGCGCCGACTCCAGCGCCTCGATGTCGTGGCCGTCGATGGGGCCGACGTACTTGAGGCCGAGGTCCTCGAACATGCCCTGGGGCGCGATGAAGTCCTTGAGGCCCTTCTTGGCGCCGTGCAGGGTCTCGTAGAGGGGCTTGCCGACGACGGGGGTGCGCTCCAGGAGGTCCTTGCCGCGGGCCAGGAAGCGCTCGTAGCCGTCGGTGGTGCGCAGGGTCGCCAGGTGGTTGGCGAGGCCGCCGATGGTCGGCGCGTAGGAGCGCTCGTTGTCGTTGACGACGATGACGAGCGGCCGGTCCTTGGCGTCGGCGATGTTGTTCAGCGCCTCCCAGGCCATGCCACCGGTGAGAGCGCCGTCACCGATCACGGCGACGACGTGGTCCTCGCGTTTGAGCACCTGGTTGGCCTTGGCGAAGCCGTCGGCCCAGCCCAGCACGGTGGAAGCGTGGCTGTTCTCGATGACGTCGTGCTCGGACTCGGCGCGCGAGGGGTAGCCGGAGAGGCCGCCCTTGGAGCGCAGCTTCGAGAAGTCGTGGCGCCCCGTGAGCAGCTTGTGCACGTACGCCTGGTGCCCGGTGTCGAAGAGCACCTTGTCCTTGGGCGAGTCGAACACCCGGTGCAGCGCGATGGTCAGCTCGACCACACCGAGGTTGGGCCCGAGGTGGCCACCGGTCTTGGAAACAGCACCGACGAGGAAGCTCCTGATCTCCTCCGCCAGCTGGTCCAGCTCCTCAAGGCTGAGCCGGTCCAGATCACGCGGTCCCCTGATGCGGGTCAGCAGCGGCACCCGTGCCTCCTTGCATGTGAGCTTGTCGAGCTGTTGCCGGGCGTGTCAAGTCTAATGTTCTACGAGAACAATCTTGCCCGGCACCTTGTGGGTACCGGGCAAGATGATCGACCTGAAGGGGTGGCCCCCTGCGGTGTTATCCGCGACCCGCGGCCTTCTGAGACCTTCGCGACACCGAGTCGATGACGACGGCGCCGAGCAGGACACCGCCGGTGATCATGTACTGGATCGACTGGTTCATGTTCAGCAGGTCCAGGCCGGTCTGGATGGACTGGATGACCAGCATGCCCAGGAGCGCGGACCACACGGAGCCGCGGCCGCCGAACAGCGACGTACCGCCGATGACCGCCGCCGCGATGGCGAGCATCAGGACGTTGCCGGTACCGGCGCTGAGCGTCGCGCTCGCGGTCTGGCCGGCGAAGAACATACCGCCGATGGCCGCGAAGCCGCCGGAGATGGCGAACACCGTGATCCGGACGATCGGCACGTTGATACCGGCACGGCGGGCGGCCTCGACGCTGCCGCCCAGGGCGAAGACCTTCCGACCGAAGGTGGTGCGGCGCAGCACGAAGTCCACGACGACCAGCGCGGCGAGGAAGATCACCAGCGCGTTGGAGACACCGGCCGAGTTGTTCAGCACGGCCGCGGTGACGAACGCGGCGACGGCCAGCGCACCGACGCGCACGAGGATCTCGCTGGTCGGCCGGAACGGCACACCCGCGGCCTTGCGGCGGCGCTGCTCGTTGAAGTTGCCGACGAGGCTGAGCACGACACCGAGGCCGGCCAGCAGGTAGGCACCGACGATGGCCTGGTCCATGAAGAAGGAGGACTGGCCGAGCAGGTGGATCGGACCCGAGTCGGACGGGATGTTGATGGTGCCGCTGGAGCCCAGCAGCCACAGCATCAGACCGTTCCAGCCGAGGAGGCCGGCGAGGGTGACGACGAAGGCGGGCACGCCGATCTTCGCGAAGAACCAGCCGTGCAGGGCGCCTGCGGCGATGCCGGTGAGGATGGCCAGGACCAGCGCGAGCCAGGTGTTCATGCCGTGGTTGACCACGAACACCGCGAAGACGGTGGAGGCCAGACCGCTGAGGGATCCGACCGACAGGTCGATCTCGCCGAGCAGCAGCACGAACACCAGGCCGATGGCGATCATGCCGGTGGCCGAGAGGTAGTAGCTGACGTTCGAGAGGTTGTCGGCGCTCAGGAAGCGGTCGTTCTGGAGCTGGAAGATCGTCCAGATGATGATCAGGCCGATGACGACCGGCAGGGAGCCCAGCTCACCGCCCTTGACCTTGCGGGTGAACTCCGTCCAGTAGCCCTTGAAGCCCTCTTCGCGGACCAGCAGCCGGGGGTCGACGACGGCTACCCCCGCGGCGGTGGGGTCGTCGGCGGGCGCGACCGTGGTCTGCGCCTCGGTGTCCGCCTTGGAAACCTTGGATGTGTCGCTCACTTCGCGGCCTCCGTGCTGCGACGCCCCGCACGACGGGTCACGGCGTTGTCCGTGGCTCCCGTGATCGCGGAGATGATCTCTTCCTGACTGGTGTCCTTCACCGGGAAGGAGCCGTTGTTCCTGCCGAGGCGCAGCACGGCGACGGTGTCGGCGACGGCCTTCACGTCGGCCATGTTGTGGCTGATGAGGATGACGGCGAGGTTGCGCTCGCGCAGCCGCTCGACCAGGTCGAGGACCTGCGCGGTCTGCTCGACGCCGAGCGCCGCGGTGGGCTCGTCGAGGATGACGAGCTTGGGGTCGCCGACCAGGGCGCGCGCGATGGCGACGACCTGGCGCTGACCGCCGGACAGGCTCGCGATCGGGATGCGCACACTGGGGATCCGGATGGAGAGCGTGTTCAGCAGCTCACGCGCCTTCTGCTCCATCGTGACCTCGTCGATGACGCCGCGGTGCAGCAGCTCGCGTCCGAGGAAGAGATTGCCGACCACATCGAGGTTGTCGCACAGGGCGAGGTCCTGGTAGACCGTCGCGACGCCGAGTCCCTGGGCGTCGTGCGGCTTGTCGATGCTGACCGGGTTGCCGTCCCACTCGATGACGCCCTCATCGATGGGATGCACACCGGCGATCGTCTTGACCAGCGTGGACTTTCCGGCGCCGTTGTCGCCGACCAGGGCGACCACTTCTCCGGCGTGGACCTCCAGCTCTACGTCGGTGAGGGCCTGGACCGCACCGAACCGCTTGGAGACTCCGCGCAACGCCAGCACGGGCGTAGCGGACACGTGAACCATCTCCTTCGCCGCCTGACCGGCGGGGATGCCGCGCTTGGGGGGCAATGCGCGGAGGGTTGTGCTTGTAGCACTCCCTGACGAGTTGTGCTGTAAGCACCGATTTACAAGTCGAACATGCGCGCGGCCGATGCCCGTTGGCAACGGCTGCGTCCGCCATGCTTCCGTCCGGCGCCCGCCCCGCAGCGGGGTATGTGGGCGGCACGGGCACCGGACAGGCTCTGTGCCTGCCTCCGGGACGCGTCCATGGCGGACACGCCCCGAGGGCCTAGGACCTCTCCGGCGGATCACGTCGGCGTCACGGGCCCTGGCACGCACATCTGCGGCGTTGTCGTCGGTCGCCGACGCTCCGCGTCGCCCGCCGCTTCAGCGGCTGTTCGACACGGCTCCTCCGCCTTGCAGCTGCACGCACCAGACCCCGCTCGGCTCGGCCAAGAGGCGCTGCGCCTCACAGCCGACCTGATCCGCCGGACAGGTCCGGGCGGCTCTTACTGGAGGCCGGCCTTCTTGCACGCGGCGGCGTAGTCCGCGGTGCAGATGTCGGCGACGGTGTAGAGACCGTCCTTGACGACCGTCTCCTTGATGTTCTTCACGGTCACGGAGACCGGGGTCAGGAGCTTGGCCTGGACCTTGTCGCCGGAGCCGCTGGTGACCTCGGTGTCGGCCAGGGACTTGATGTCCTTGCCCTGAAGGAGGTTGACCGCGAGCTCGGCGGCGTTGTCGGCCTCCTCCTTGTACGGCTTGTAGACCGTGGCGGACTGGGTGCCGGCGACGATCCGCTGGATGGCGGCGAGCTCGGCGTCCTGACCGGTCAGCGGGATGTTGCTGATGCCCGCACCCTTGAGGGTGTTGGCGATACCACCGGCCATGCCGTCGTTGGCGGCGTAGACGCCCGCGATCTTCTTGGCGCCCAGCTGCGTGATGGCGGCGGACATCTTCTGCGCGGCGACGGTGTCCTTCCACAGACCCGACTGCTCGTAGGCGATCTTCACCTTGCCGTCGAGGATCTTGTGCGCGCCCGCCTTGAACTGCGCGGCGTTCGGGTCGGCGTCGTCACCGTTGATCATGACGACGTTCGCCGAGGGGGTCGCCTTGGAGCCGAGGGCGTCGAGCAGAGCCTGACCCTGGAGCTCGCCGACCTTCTCGTTGTCGAAGGAGACGTACGCGGAGATCGGGCCCTGGGCCAGACGGTCGTACGCGACGACCTTGACGCCCTTGCTCACCGCGGAGGCGATCGAGGACTTGATGGCGGCGGAGTCCTGGGCGGAGATCACGATAACCTTGACGCCCTTGGTGACCATGCTGCTCATCTGCTGAGCCTGCTTGGCCGGGTCGGCCGCGGCGTTGGCGTAGGAGACGGTGCAGTCGCTGCACAGCTCCTTGACCTTGTCCTCGAAGTACGGCTTGTCGAACTTCTCGTACCGCGCGGTGACGTTGTCGGGCAGGAGCAGGCCGATCGACTTGCTGCCCGAACCCGAGCTGCTGCTGTCGCTGCCGCTGTCGTCGTCGCCCGCCTTGCCACAGGCGGCGACCGAGACGGCGAGCGCCGAGATCGCGACGGACACGGCAGCACGACGCATGAGCGTGTTCACTTGAGAAACCTCCCTGACGAGGCCGCGTCGTTGCGGCCGAGGTGGCTGGAAGTCAACTCGGCCACACGTGCGACGTCAAGAAGTAAATACTTAACGAGATGGCAACGACGTCCTGCGTTCTTTAGGTGAAGGCAGGTGTCGCCGCATGCAGCGTGCTGTCCAAAAGGGTCGAATCACCCATCTCGCTCAGTGCGAGGGCGAGTGCTCCGAGCACCTCCGCGCGACCTCCAAGTGCCCCTGGAAGCACGGACAGTTGACGTGCCGCACTGGGGATCGCGTAGCGGCCGACGGACTCCCTGATCGGCCCGAGCACCAGCTCACCGGCCTCGGCGAGATCACCGCCCAGGACCACCCGGCTCGGGTTCAGCAAGTTGCAGAGATTGGCGACTCCACTGCCGATGTGGCGGCCGACGTCGGCGATCACCCGACGACAACCAGGGTCTCCCTCCCGGGCGAGACGCACGACGCCTTCCATCGTGAGGTCGGTGCCGTGACTGGACTGGAGGAGCGGCAGCACATAGCGCGCGGCCGCGAAGGTCTCCAGGCAGCCACGGTTGCCGCAGCGGCAGACGGGCCCGGACTCGTCAAGAGTAATATGCCCGATTTCTCCCGCTGTGCCACCCGGGCCCCGGTAGATCTTGCCCTGGATGACCAGCCCGGCCCCGACACCGCTGGCGACCTTGATGTACGCCAGGTCGCGCACCCCGCGTCCGCTGCCCCAGACCAGCTCACCGAGGGCGCCGAGGTTGGCGTCGTTGTCCACGTGCACCGGCACGCCCAGACGGCCGCCCAGCTCCTCGGCGGGCTTGGTGCCGATCCAGCCCGGCAGGATCGCGGAGGAGCCCAGGGTGCCGGACTCCAGGTCGATCGGGCCGGGCACGCCGAGGCCCACTCCGGCGATCTTCGACCGGTCGACGCCCGTTGCTGCGATCAGGCGATTGACCAGCTGTTCCGCCCGGTCGAACCCCTGCGCCGAGGAGGCGTCCACATCGAGCGGCTCGGACTCCTCGGCCAGCACCTGGTGGGCGAGGTTCCCGACCGCGACGCGCAAATGGGTGTGCCCGAAGTCCACCCCTATGACGATGCCGGCGTCCCCGCTCAGGGAGACCGCCCGGGCCCGCCGACCGCCCGCCGACGTGGGCGTGACCTCGACGGTTCCGCCTTCCTTCAGCTCCCGGACGATGTTGGAGACGGTCGCAGCGGACAGGCCCGTCGTCCTCGCGATCTCCGCCTGTGTCAGCGACCCGGCCAGCCGGACGGCACGTACGACCCGCTCCAGGTTGGCTCGATGCAGCGACGACTGCGACCCCGGAGTCTCCACGACGACCTCCTGCGCGCGGGACCGCACCGGTGAGGCCCCGTCTATGTCCAACTAGTGAACTCTAAGATGAGCCGTTAGGGTCGGCTCCCGTCAAGAGGTTGAACAGTATCCGCGTTCTTGCGCATGCCGAAGGGGCGCCGCCCGCCCAAGGTCCGGATCTTGAAGGAGCGACGCCCGTGCGGGCGCTCCGCGGCCTACTTCAGGGCGCCCGCCGTCAGCCCGGCCACCACCTGCCGCTGGAAGACGATGTACGCCGCGAGCACCGGGAGCATGGCCATGACCAGCCCGGCGAACAGTCCCGACCAGTCGCCCTTGTAGCCCTGGCTGGCCGCGAGCTGCACCAGGCCCTGGGTCAGCACCCGCTTGTCCGGGTCGGTGTTGAGCACCGTCGGCAGCATGTACTGGTTCCACTGGCCGAGGAAGTTGAAGATCCCCACGCTGATCAGGCCGGGCTTGGCCATGGGCAGCATGACCTGGAAGAACGTCCGGCTGTGCGAGGCCCCGTCGACGAACGCCGCCTCCGCCACCGAGGTCGGCAGGGTGCGGAAGAACGCGGTCAGGAAGAAGACCGTGAACGGCAGCGAGTAGGCGATGTAGACCAGGATCAGCCCGTGGATCGTGTTCAGCAGGCCCAGGTTGTTCACGACGTAGAACAGCGGGACCAGCGCCAGCATGATCGGGAAGCTCATGCCGCCGATGAACAGGTAGTAGATGAAACGGTTGCCCGGGAACTCGAACCGGGCCAGCACGTAGGCCGCCATCGAGCCGAGGACCAGGGTGCCGATGAGCGAACCCGCCACCACCAGGATGGTGTTGAGGAAGTAGTCGCTCATGTTGGCGTCGGTCCACGCCCGCGCCCAGTTGTCGAAGTGCAGCTTGTCCGGCAGCGCCCAGGGCGAGTTGAAGATGGAGCTGTCGTCCTTGAAGGACGTCATCACCGCCCACAGCAGCGGCATGACGACCATGAACGCCCACAGGACGAGCATCCCGTGCGAGAAGGCGTTGAGGACGCCGCCTTCCTTCTTCTCCTTGCGGGGCGGTCCGCCGTGGGTGTCGACCTTGGCGACGGGAGCACCGGACTCGGCCGGTACGGGTGTTTCGGTCGTCTTCATCGGATCAGTACTCCAGCCGCTCGCGCCGGCCCAGTCGCATCACCAGGGCGGCGAACGCCAGCGTGACGACGAGCAGGGCGACGCCGATGGTGGTGGCGTAGGCGGCCTGTCCGTCACGGAACGCCTTCTGGTACACGTACAGGACCATGACGGTGGTCGAGTAGTCGGGACCGCCGGGACCGGTCGTCATGATCTGTACGACCGCGAACGACTCGGCGCCGAGGGCCAGGATGCCCATGTAGACCCAGCCGGACTGCACGGTGTCCCACAGCAGCGGCAGGGTGATCCGGAAGAACGTGGTGACGCGGTTCGCGCCGTCGAGCAGCGCGGCCTCGTACAGGTCCGCCGGGATGGACGCCATACCGGCGCTGAACAGCACCACGAAGAAGCCGACCGTGGACCACACCAGCACCGCCATCACGGCCCACAGGGCCAGGCTCGGGTCGCCCAGCCACAGCGGCTGGACGCTGTCGAGCCCGATCCCGCGCAGGATGGAGTTGATCGCGCCGCTGTCCGGGTTGTACGCGAAGGCGAACAGCAGGGCGACGATCGCGATCGAGAGGACCTGCGGGAAGAAATAGACGATCTTGTAGAAGGAGGAGCCCCGGACACCGGTGACGACCGGGCCTCCCTTCCTTCTGCGTCCCCCTACATTGATCATGAAGGCGAAGAACAGCGCGAGGCTGATCGTCACCACCGGCAGCACGATCGCGAACATCAAGCTGTGCTGCAAGGACTTCCAGAAGATCTCGTCGTCCAGCATCCTCCGGTAATTGTCCAGGCCGACCATCTTGAATTCGGGGCTCAGGCCGGTCCAGTCCGTGAACGAGTAGTAGATGGACTGGATGAATGGCCACACCACGAAGAGCGCGTACAGTCCCAGGGGCAGCGCCAGAAACCCCACGATGAACCGGTACTTGCCGTGCTGCATCGCTACTCCGGTCCGTTTACTGGTGCTTGTAGTGCTTGATCGACGAGTCCTTGGCGGCCGCGTCGGCGAAGCCCTGGATCTTCTTGATGGCCTCCGCCGGGGTGAGCCGCCCGGCCATCATCTCGCCCAGGCCCGCCACACCGATCTGCTCCTTCTGGAGCTGGACGTACCAGTCCTGGAGCCGCGGGTTCAGGACGTTGTCCCCGGCCAGCTCCAGCGCCGCCACACCGGACTTGAGGCCCGGGGTGAGGGTGATCCCGTCGGTGCCGCCGTTGTAGGCCGTCAGCGACTTCACCTTGGACGTGAAGTTCTTCGAGGACGCCTCACTGAGCATGATGCGCAGCTGCTCCATGCCGCCCGCGGTGTTCTTCGCCTTGGCGGGCACGATGAACGGCTCGCCGCCGGACGCCCAGATGGTGCCGAAGGGCATCTTGTCGGAGGAGTCGATGCCGGTGGGCGCCGAGACCGCCAGGTTGAAATCGGCGGGGATGACGTTCGCCGACTCGTTCTCCACCCAGGAGCCGTTCGGGATGAAGAGCGCCTTGCCCTGGGCCCAGGCGGTCTGCGACTGGATGTGGTCGAGACCGGGGGTGCCCTTGAGGATGTAGCCCTTCTTGTAGAGCTCGTAGTAGGCGTCGAAACACGCCTTGACCGCCGGGTTCTTCCAGGCGTTCGGCTCCAGGTTGTCGATCGCGTCGAGGACCTCGCGGCCGCCGACCTTGCCGATCATCGGGTAGAGCGAGAAGGGGATGTAGTACGGGTACTTGCCCGCGTACGTCCAGCCCGCCATGCCCTTCTTCTTGGCCTTCTCGCACACGGCGAGCATCTCGTCCCAGGTCTTCGGGTACTCCGCGTCGAGCGAGTCGAGCGCCTTCTGCGAGTACCAGACGCCGTAGACCGTGTACGCGTAGTACATGATCCACACCGGGTCGCCGTCGAACTGGCCCATCTCGACGATGCCGGGCCGCAGCGTGTCGCGGACCTTCTTGTTCGGGTCGTCGTAGGAGGGGGCGTCCAGGAGCGGGGTGAGGTCGGCCAGCTGGTTCTTGCCGACCAGGACGCCCATGTCCATCTGCTCGGCGCCGGAGTTGTCGATCAGGTCCGGCGGGGTGCCCTGGTTGAAGCGAGGCTGGAGGGTGGACTGGATCTTCTGGGTGGCGGAGAACTTCACCTTGGCCTTGGGGAAGTTCTTCTCGTAGATCTTGACGGCGTCCTCGGCGTACTCCTTGCCGAAACCGCCGTCGAACAGGACGAACTCCATCTGGGCGGTGTCGTTGACGCCCAGCGGGTTCTTCGCGGTCTTCTTGCCGGCCTTGGCCTTGTCGCCGCTGTCGTCGCCGCCGCTGCTCGCGCAGGCGGACAGGAAGCTCATCGTCGGGACGGAGATCAGACCGAGTGCGGCCGATCGCTTGATCAGATCGCGGCGGCCGACACCGTTGTTGTCACCGGAAGTGGATCCCATGCTCAAGTCCTCGCCTTCTCCAGGACTCAGGCGGTGAACCGGATCCTCCCCGGCACCGCGGTCAGGTCAAGCAGGTTCGTGCTAGAGGTTCGTGCGAGTGGGGTGAATCGCCGACAGGTATAGTCCACTTCCGGTCGGCGGAGCAAGATCGAATGCAAGGTTGGCCGCGGGTCTTTTCCGAGTTGAGACCTCGCGGAAATATGAGCGCCCTGTGCGAAGCTTGCCGGAAAAATCCGCGACATAGGGCCCGAATGCCGCACTCAACGCCCTTGACAACACTGTCCACTTGGGCCACTACTGATCCTTGCACGGAATTGGTGACAACGTTGTCCATCCTTGTGCAGGGAGGGTACTCGCCGATGCATCGGTTCAGAACTCGACTCAGACGGAGTACGGCGGTCGTCTTCACGGCCGCCTTCGTCATGACGGTGGGATCGCAGGGCGCGGCGGTCGCCCTGCCCGAGGCGCCCGCCGCGGCCGCCAGGGGGTTCGCCTCCTCCTTCGAGGCGGGCGACCCGGCGCCCGACTGGATCAACACCGTCGACGACGGCAGGTCGTCCGGCGTCGACGGCGGCTACAGCACCGGCATCCCCGGCAACATCACCGACCATGTCACGGAGGTCCGGGCGAGCGCCGAGAACACCGACGGCGGCGAGGTGAAGGGCAACCTCGTCGACGGCGAACCCGGCACCAAGTGGCTGGCCTTCGAGCCCACCGGCTGGGTTGAGTTCGACCTCGACCAGCCCGCCAAGGTGGTCACCTACGCCCTCACCTCGGCCAACGACTACCCCGAGCGCAACCCGAGGGACTGGACCCTCAAGGGCTCCACGGACGGCAAGGACTGGAAGACGCTCGACACCCGAACGGACGAGACCTTCTCCGAGCCGTTCCAGACGAAGTCGTACGACATCCCCGCGGACGCCGTCGGGGAGTACCAGCACTTCCGGCTGGACATCACCAAGAACAACGGCGCCTCCGGCATCGTCCAGCTCGCGGACGTGCAGTTCTCCAAGGGCGCGAGCACCGGCCCGGTCCCGCAGGACATGCTCTCGCTGGTCGACCACGGGCCGAGCGGATCGCCCACCGCGATGCAGGACGCCGGATTCACCGGAAAGAGTGCCCTGCGGTACGCCGGTCGCCACACGTCCGAGGGACGGGCGTACTCGTACAACAAGATCTTCGACGTGAACGTGGCGGTGGACCGGCTGACCCGGCTGTCGTACCGGATCTACCCGGCGATGGCGAGCACCGACCGGGACTACGACGCGACCAACGTCTCGGTCGACCTGGCCTTCACCGACGGCACCTTCCTGAGCGACCTCGGCGCGAGCGACCAGCACGGATTCCCGCTGTCGCCCGAGGGACAGGGCGCCTCGAAGGTGCTCTACGTCAACCAGTGGAACAACGTGGTCTCGCGGATCGGGTCGGTCGCGGCCGGGAAGACCGTCGACCGGATCCTGGTGGCGTACGACTCCCCGAGCGGGCCGGCGAAGTTCCGCGGCTGGCTCGACGACGTGACGCTGGAGCGGGCCGCGCCGGAGAAGCCGAAGGCGCATCTGTCGGACTACGCGCTCACCACCCGCGGCACCAACTCCAGCGGCGGCTTCTCGCGCGGCAACAACTTCCCCGCGGCGGCGGTCCCGCACGGCTTCAACTTCTGGACGCCGGTGACCAACGCATCCTCGCTGAGCTGGCTGTACGAGTACTCCCGGGCCAACAACGACGACAACCTGCCGACGATCCAGGCGTTCAGCGCGAGCCACGAGCCGAGCCCGTGGATGGGCGACCGGCAGACCTTCCAGGTGATGCCGTCGGTCGCCTCCGGGACCCCCGAAACCGGCCGTGAGGCACGGGAGTTGGCGTTCCGGCACGAGAACGAGACCGCGCGGCCGTACTACTACGGCGTGCGGTTCGAGAACGGGCTGAAGACCGAGATGGCGCCGACGGACCACGCGGCGGTGCTGCGCTTCACGTATCCGGGTGACGACGCGAGCGTCGTCTTCGACAACGTGACGGACCAGGCGGGGCTGACCCTCGACACCTCGGCCGGTGTGGTGACCGGCTTCTCGGACGTGAAGTCCGGGCAGTCGGCGGGAGCCACCCGGCTCTTCGTGTACGGCGAGTTCGACAAGCCCGTCAAGGAGGGCTCGGCGAGCGGGGTCAAGGGCTACATGCGCTTCGACGCGGGCTCCGACCGGACCGTCACCCTGCGCCTGGCGACCTCGCTGATCAGCATCGACCAGGCGAAGGACAACCTGCGCCAGGAGGTCCCGGAGGGCAGGTCCTTCGACGACGTCAAGCGCGCCGCCCAGCGGGCCTGGGACAAGATCCTCGGCAAGGTCGAGGTCGAAGGCGCCACGCAGGACCAGCTGACCACGCTGTACTCCAGCCTGTACCGGCTGTACCTGTACCCCAACTCCGGCTTCGAGAAGGTGGGTTCGAAGTACCAGTACGCCTCGCCGTTCTCCCCGATGCCGAGCCCGGACACCCCGACGCACACCGGCGCGAAGATCGTGGACGGCAAGGTGTACGTCAACAACGGCTTCTGGGACACCTATCGGACCACCTGGCCGGCGTACTCACTGCTGACGCCCTCTCAGGCGGGCGAGATGGTCGACGGGTTCGTCCAGCAGTACAAGGACGGCGGCTGGACCTCCCGTTGGTCCTCCCCCGGCTACGCGGACCTGATGACCGGCACCTCCTCGGACGTAGCCTTCGCGGACGCGTACGTGAAGGGCGTGGACTTCGACGCGAAGTCGGCCTACGACGCGGCCGTGAAGAACGCGACCGTCGTGCCCCCGTCGTCGGGTGTGGGCCGCAAGGGCATGGCGACCTCGCCCTTCCTCGGCTACACGAGCACCGACACCCACGAGGGCCTGTCGTGGGCGCTGGAGGGCTACCTCAACGACTACGGCATCGCCAAGATGGGACAGGCGCTCTACGCGAAGACCCACGAGAAGCGCTACAAGGAGGAGTCGGAGTACTTCCTCAACCGCGCCCAGGACTATGTGAACCTCTTCGACTCGAAGGCCGGCTTCTTCCAGGGCCGCACCGCGACCGGTGACTGGCGCGTCGAGTCCTCGAAGTACGACCCGGCGGTGTGGGGCTACGACTACACCGAGACCAACGGCTGGGGGTACGCCTTCACCGCCCCGCAGGACAGCCGGGGCCTGGCCAACCTGTACGGCGGGCGCGCGGGTCTGGCACAGAAGCTGGACGCGTACTTCTCCACGCCGGAGACGGCCTCGCCGGACCTCATCGGCTCCTACCCCGGTGTCATCCACGAGATGACGGAGGCGCGGGATGTCCGGATGGGCATGTACGGGCACTCCAACCAGGTGGCCCACCACATCAATTACATGTACGACGCGGCCGGCCAGCCCTGGAAGACGCAGAAGAACGTCCGCGAGGTGCTCTCGCGCCTGTACGTCGGCAGCGAGATCGGGCAGGGCTACCACGGCGACGAGGACAACGGCGAGCAGTCGGCCTGGTACCTGTTCTCGGCGCTGGGCTTCTACCCGTTGGTGATGGGCAGCGGCGAATACGCCGTGGGCTCCCCGCTGTTCACCAAGGCGACGGTCCATCTGGAGAACGGCGAGGACCTGGTGGTGCGGGCACCGAAGAACAGCTCGCGGAACGTGTACGTCCAGGGACTGAAGGTCAACGGCCGTACGTGGACGTCGACTTCACTCCCCCACTCGGTGCTGGAGAAGGGCGCGGTCCTGGACTTCGACATGGGTCCGAAGCCGTCGAAGTGGGGCACGGGGAAGAACGCGGCCCCGGTCTCCATCACCCAGGACGACAAGGTGCCGACGCCGCGTGCGGACGTGCTCGCCGGTGACGGGGCGCTGTTCGACAACACGTCGGCCACGGAGGCGGCGGTGACATCGGTGGACCTTCCTCTCGGCGGGTCCGTCAAGGGCGTCCAGTACACGCTCACTTCGCCCGCGGACCACACGAAGGCGCCGACCGGCTGGGTCCTCCAGGGCTCGTCGGACGACGGGGCCACCTGGAAAACCCTCGACAAGCGGTCCGGCCAGTCCTTCGCATGGGACCGACAGACACGCGCGTTCACCGTGGGATCGCCGGGTACGTACGGGAAGTACCGCCTGGTGTTCGACGGCGAGGCGGTCGTGTCGGAGGTCGAACTGCTCGCGTGAGCGGGTGAATTGGGGGTCTCATGCAGGGTGTCGATCCGGCCTGGCTGCCGGAAGGGGCGTTCCGGCCGATCGGCACCCGGCGGACACTGATCCGTGGCACGGGTCCGCTGGTGGACACGGTGTACGGGGAAGTGGCGGAGGCCTGTGGGCGGTTCGGGGGCGAGATCGTCCGGAACGATCCGGATCTCCTACTGGAGCTGACCGGCGACGACGACTCCGAGGCGTTCACGTACGGACGCCGTGACAGCTGTACGACCGTCACGGCGTCCGGCGGCGCCGGACTGCTCTACGGCTTCTTCCACGTCGTGCGTCTCGGGGAGGCGGCGTTCACCGGCTCCTGCGAAACAGCAACCTTTCAACCGCAGTTGGCGCGGCGCATGCTGGACCACTGGGACAACGTGGACGTGCATCCGGTGATGGGACAGGTGGAGCGTGGATACGCCGGCGGTTCGCTGTTCTGGGCGGACGGGCGGGCGCGGGGCGACCTGGAGCGGGTGCGTGCGTACGGCAGACTGCTCGCGGCGTGCGGGATCAACGCGCTCGCTGTGAACAACGTCAACGTGCACGCGGCCGAGGCCCGGCTGTTGACCGACCGGCTCGGTGAAGTGGTGGACATCGCGGGCGCGTTGCGGCCGTACGGGATCCGCACGCATCTGTCGGTGACCTTCGCCGCGCCGATGGTGCTGGGCGGACTGGCGACGGCCGATCCGCTCGACGAGGGCGTGCGGGCGTGGTGGGCCGAGGCGGTACGGCGGGTCTACGGGGCGATCCCGGACTTCGGCGGGTTCGTCGTGAAGGCCGACTCGGAGGGGCAGCCCGGCCCGTTCGCGTACGGGCGCACGCACGCCGACGGCGCGAACATGCTCGCCGCCGCGCTGGAGCCGTACGGCGGCACCGTCCACTGGCGGGCCTTCGTCTATGACCACCGCCAGGACTGGCGGGACCGTACGACGGACCGGGCGCGGGCCGCGTACGACCATTTCGTGCCGCTGGACGGGGAGTTCGCCGACAACGCCGTCCTCCAGGTGAAGCACGGGCCGATGGACTTCCAGGTGCGGGAGCCGGTGTCGCCGTTGATCGGGGCGATGCCCGGGACACGGCTCGCGGTGGAGCTCCAGGCGACGCAGGAGTACACCGGGCAGCAGCGGCACGTGTGCTGGCTCGGGCCGATGTGGGGCGAGGTGCTGCGGTTCCGGCCCGAAGAGGGCGCTTCGGTCGGGGAGTTGGCGCGGGGCGGGCTCGTCGCCGTGTCCAATGTCGGGGACGATCCGTTCTGGACCGGGCATCCGCTGGCCCAGGCGAACCTGTACACCTTCGGGCGGCTGGCGTGGCAGCCCGACGCCGAGCCGCTCACGGTTCTCGACGAGTGGATCCGGCTCACCTTCCCGGACGCCCCGGCTCGGCTCGTCGCCGGGCTGCATGCCGTGCTCGACGGCTCCTGGGCGACGTACGAGAAGTACACCGCGCCGCTCGGTGTGGGCTTCATGGTCCAGCCGGGGCACCACTACGGGCCGAGCGTGGACGGGTACGAGTACAGCCCCTGGGGCACCTACCACTTCGCCGACCGGGACGGCGTCGGGGTGGACCGGAGCGTGGCGAGCGGGACGGGGTACGCGGGGCAGTACGGGAAGGCGTGGGCCTCGGTGTACGAGTCGCCGGATACCTGTCCCGACGAGCTGCTGCTGTTCTTCCACCACATGGCGTACGGGCACATGCTGAAGAGCGGTCGGACGGTGATCCAGCACATCTACGACACGCACTTCGAGGGCGTGGAGGAGGTGGAGGCGGCCCGGGAGGTGTGGGGTTCGCTGGCGGGGCTGGTGGAGCCGGCGCGCCACGCGCGGGTGGCGGAGCTGTTCGACGAGCAGCTCCGTGGTGCCCGTGAGTGGCGCGACCAGGTGAACAGTTACTTCTTCCGGAAGTCCGGGGTGCCGGATGCGCGGGGGCGGATCATTTACTGAGGGACTTGTGGTCAAGGCGGAGGACTGCGACGCCGAGCGGGTCCAGAGTGAGCGGCTCGCCCGCCTCGGTCCGCTTGCCGGTGAGCAGGTCGGTGGCGGTGGCGTGAGCCGTCAAGCGGGCTGATTCCGTGGTGTGGTTGAGGAGGAAGAGGAGCCGGGTGCCGTCGGGGGCGACCCGGGTCGCGGTCTCCAGGCCGTCGATGCCGGCGTACGGGCCGACCAGGTCGTGGCGGGCCAGGACGCGTCGTACGACCTCGTTCACACCGGGCTGGTCGAGGGCGGTGGCGATGTACCAGCCCTCGCCCTCGCCGAACGCGTTGCGGGTCACGGCTGGCGTGCCCGCGTAGAAGTCGGTGCCGTAGGTGGCGACCGTCTCGGCGCCTCGTGGGAGCACGATCTCGAAGACGAGCCGCGCCTGCGTACGGAGTTCCGGGATGTCCTGGGCGAACTCCCGCTGCCGGGAGTCCCATTCGTCGATCCGGATGCCCATGAGCGGGGCGAGGGGGCCGGGGACGTCGGTGAGGAAGGCGCGGTCGTGTGCGTCGACGCGGCCGGAGAGGAAGGTGGTCAGGACGGTGCCGCCGCGTTCCGCGACCGCTTCGAGGCGGGTGGCGAGGTCGCCCTTGACCATGTGGAGGGCGGGGGCGAGGACGACGTCGTACGGGGTGAGGTCGGCGGTCTGCGGGACGACGTCCACGTCGGCGCCCGACTCGCGGGCGGCGCGGTAGTAGGCGTGCACGACCTCCTGGTACTTGACCAGCCGCGAGGGGCCGTCGGAGATCTCCAGGGCCCACCAGCTGTCCCAGTCGAAGAGGAGGGCGGCGCGGGCGGGGGTACGGGCGTTCAGGGGCTCGGCGCCCAGGAGCTCCAACTCGCGGCCGATGTCCGCCACTTCGCGGAAGACGCGGGTGTCGTCGCGGCCCGCGTGGCCGATGACCGCGCCGTGGTACTTCTCGCACGCTCCCCGGGAGGCGCGCATCTGGAAGTACAGGGCCGCGTCGGCGCCGTGGGCGATGGCCTGGAAGGTGGCCAGGCGCAACTCCCCCGGTCTGCGCAGGGGGTTGACGTCACGGCAGGCCGTCGTGGACGGGGTCTGCTCCATCAGCCAGAAGGGGGCGCCGTCCTTGAGGCCGCGCATCAGGTCGTGGGCGAGGGCGGGCCAGGTCGGCGGGGCGTCCAGGGGCGGGTAGCTGTCCCAGGAGACGAAGTCGAGGTGGGGTGCCCAGCGGTGGTAGTCGAGAGGGCGAAACATGCCCATGAAGTTGGTGGTCACGGGGGTGTCGGGGTCATGGGCGCGGATCACCTCCTTCTCGGCGAGGAAGCAGCCGAGCAGGGCGTCGGTGGTGAAGCGGAGGTAGTCGAGCGTGATGCCCTGGAAGGCGGTGTGGTCGGGTCCGCGCCAGTGCTCGGTGAGGGCGCTGGGCGGCTCGATCTCGGCGAAGTCGGTGTAGCGGTGCGACCAGAAGGTCGTCCACCAGGCGTCGTTGAGGGCGTCGAGGGATCCGTCGTACTTGTCGCGCAGCCACTCGCGGAAAGCCTCCGCGCAGAGGTCGCAGTAACAGGCGCCGCCGTACTCGTTGTTGATGTGCCAGTCGAGCAACGCCGGGTGCTGCGCGTACCGTTCGGCGAGCTTCTCGGCGAGCCGGGTGGCGAGTGTGCGGTACGCCGGTGAGCTGGGGCAGAAGTTGTGGCGCTGGCCGTAGCGGTGCCGGCGGCCCTCGAAGTCGGTGCGGTTGACCTCGGGGTACTTGTGCGCGAGCCAGGGCGGGAGGGCGGCCGTGCCGGTGGCGAGGCAGACCCGGCGGCCCTCTTCTGCCGCCCGGTCCAGGATGCGGTCCAGGACCGTGAAGTCGTAGGTGTCCTCGGCGGGTTGGGTCAGGGACCAGGAGAAGACGCCGACGGTGAGGGTGTCGATGCCGGCCGCGGTGAAGAGGCGGTGGTCCTCGTCCCAGACGTCCTCCGGCCACTGCTCGGGGTTGTAGTCCCCGCCGTACGGGATCTTGGGACCGGTGGGGGTCATACGGTGAAGTCCTCCTGGGTCTCGGCGATCACCGGGCGGCTGCTGTGCAGCAGGGAGAGGAGCAGCGGGGCGGCCAGCAGCGCGGGCAGGGCCTCGGTTCCGACGGCCGTCCCCGCGGCGGCCAGCACGAGCAGCGAGCCCGCGCCGAGGGTGGCGTGGGGGTGCCGGAGCAGGAAGTACGCGGCGAGGCGGGCGGTGTCGCGGGTGCGGAAGGCGAAGAGCGAGGTCAGCACGAGCGCGTGGGCGCCCCAGAGGAGGGAGACGATCCCGATCCCGCCGAGCAGCACGGCCCACCAGCCGGGCAGGCCGGTCGCGTCGAAGTGGGTGAGCGTGAAGGCGATCACGGTGAGCCAGGCGAGGAGCGGGGCCCAAAGCCTCAGCGCCGGAAGGGCGTTGAGCCGCCAGCCCCTGCGGTAGGCGCGGGCCGGGTGGAGGTCGGTGAGGTCGCGGTCGCGGTGGTGCAGGGCGTAGAGAGCGGCGGAGAGGGCCGGCCCGAGGGGCAGCAGGCATACGGCGGCCAGGGGGAGGTTGGAGGCGTCGGGACCGAGGAACAGTAGCCCCACCAGGCCGGGCGAGGCAGCGAGGAGCAGGAGGGCCTCGACCGTCAGGAGGGTGTGGATGAGGGCGGCAGCGCGGGAGAGCGAGCCGGTGCCGAAGGAGGGGGCGGGGGGTGGGTGGGGCGGCTCGGTGTGAAGTGGGGTCCCTTCACGAGGCGCGGGCGTGGCGCGGGGCACGGGCGTGGTCCGAAGTGAGGTCGCGGCGCGGGGTACGGCTTCGGGTGCGGGTGCGGGTGCGGTTTCGGCGCGGGGCGCCGGTGTCGGTGCCGGTGCGGGTGCGGGTGCGGGTGCGGGTGCGGTCTCGGCGCGGGGCGCCGGTGCCGGTGCCGGTGCCGGTGCCG